>JBPCJY010000016.1:0-65282 GCA_051004815.1 Ktedonobacteraceae bacterium | reverse complement strand
TACGCTCGCGGGGGAAGTTTGTTGGAGACAGGGGGGAGGGAGGGGGGTGGGGTCCTTGGGATCGGGTCTTGGTCTCCCCCCCCCCACCCCTCCCTTTCCCACCGCCGTAGGTGGTATTCAAATGAAGTGGGTCAAAGCACTATGGTAGACATGAAGCCCGACTCTTTGGAAGAGAGGAAAACTATGTTAAACACGAAGGCAAACACCTTGCAAGGCACGAAAACAGGCACCTTGCAAGACATTGAAGCGAAAGCCGACGACACAAGAACGTATGCAGGAGGACTTCTCCTCTTCCTACCCATTATTCCAATCGTTGCTACCATCATAAGCATTGCAACCTACCTCGTATTGAACCTGAAAGCACCAACGCGTCTCACCGGCTTTGGATGGTTAGATGCTGTTATTCCGCTTATTGTCGGTATCCTCTCTACGCTACTTCTTTGGGTTCTCATGGCATATGGTTGCCGCCGCTATACTGCGGTTCATCGTGCCAATGAGAAGAGCTTCTATGCGCTTCTCAATCATCTATCCACGCTCAATTACTATATTGATACTTTGCCCAATGAGGATACCAAAGAATTGTTGCAATACCGCGATGCCATCTGTATCGCTCTCCAGCAGCGAAGCACTTCCTGGATGGTCGGAAGTGGATATATCGAGCTATGGGACTTGATAGATAGCGCGGAAGAAGCACTCATCGCCGTTGCTCCTCCGGGAAAGGTGATCGCCGACGCCATCTACGACGAAATGCGTCTCAATGACTCCAAGATTACGAACAGCGAGGAATGGGCGAATAAATTGAGGTCAGCCGTCAAAGGGTTAGACCCTACCGCCGTGAGCTACCTCAAACCGGCGGTAGGAGCACAGTCGCCTATAGCAGGAACAGTGACACAACAACCAGGAGCAGTAGATGACCAGCCAGGAAACCCGGCGGCGCAACAACCAGGAGTAGCGACGCTACAGCAAGCTCCAGCACCTGATCAAGTAGGAAAATCATCAGCGCAACAACCAGGAGCAGTGACGCTACAGCAAGCTGGTGCACGTTCCGTTCTGCGTATAGTCAGAGGGACAATCAATGACTTCAACACCAAAAGCTGGGATGCCTTAATTACTGCACGGAATCAGCTCTTTAGTACGATGACTCTCGTTGGACTGACGATGTTTGTCTTCGTCGCACTCGCTATTCTTTTTCGTGCCAACCCGCAACATATGGAGGCAGCAATCATCTTTGCCTCTATTGGTGCGCTCGCCGGGCTTATTGGTCGCTTGTCGATTGAATCCCAACTTGATAAGACGATGGATGATTATCGTTTGTCTACAGCCCGTTTGCTGGTGACTCCATTGCTTTCCGGCCTGGCAGCGGTTCTAGGTGTGCTCATCGTGGCGAAGACTACCAACCTGGATGCCATCTATACCTTCAATACCAGCCTGGTCTCTAACTTGATTATTGCCGCGACATTCGGCTTGACACCGAACTTGCTGATTAATCAATTGCAAAAGAAGTCTGAAGGATACAAAGAGAATTTGCAGAGTACGCAACCAACATCTGGAAAGTGAACAAGGCCTTGCCACACAGCAGTAAAGGTGACATCTTGTTTGGCTATTGGGTGCCGTGCAGAATCCTTATCTGTTGTTGCAGTTGGGCATTATAGTCTTCTAAATGGGCGATTTCCGCTTGCAATACCTGTTTCTCTTGCAACGTCTTTTCCAGAGTGGAGCGAAAAACCTCGCGCTCTTGCATGGACTGATTGAAGTTTATGCGCAGTGTATCGCGTTCTTGCAGTGCCTGTTCGAGATTACTACGGAAATCTTCACGCTCTTGCGTCGCCTGGAATAGCTCATCACCGCGCTGTCCATGTTCATGGCGCACTTGCTCCAACTCTTCCTCCAGTTCATGAATGTGGGACCGATCTTGAACAATGCGAGCCGTTAAATTCATGATTTCGTTGTTACGAGCCTCGCGTTCGTTTTGTAAATCATCCTTGAGTCGTGCGATAATAGGCTCATAACGCCATCCGAGTAGGACGTGATAGAGTTCGCTTTGTGAACTGCCCTCTGGAGTAATACGGAGCAGGTTTTGCAACGTTGAGATATCCCAATCTCCACTGGCTAACAGGCTTCCCAATGCACGCAGGGCGATAGCCAGCTGGTCAGGTTTTAAAATGCTCGTGCGATTCAGCGAGAGTCCGTAACTGCTAAGTGACTGTGCATATTCATAGAGGTCTTTGTAGGGTCCTAACAAGCCTATAATACTCATTATCTCAGCACGTAGCTGCGCAGGTGCGTGCTGATCATGCAAGATATTCACCAATGCTGTGTGCGCTTCATCACCCAGGAACAGGAAGGCGTAAGCGAGTTGTTCGTGGTGTTCTGGGTAGTCATAGAGCACCTGTACCAGGTGCGTAATGACCTGATTGCCGCCTATCAGCAATAAGAGGGCAAGAATACGTAAACTGCTGCGCTCTCGATCATGTATCTGTACGTAATCGAAGAGTGCCGGAATCATTTCATGATTAGCCTGTGGCAAGGCCATCTCGTCATGGATGCGTTCCAGCAGCAATGCCTGGGCCATAGCCATATCTTCCGGTTGATCACTGCCCAGCAAATCCACCAGGGCATCTTTGATAACGTCGGTGGGCATGGCATGAAAAATATTCATGGCTGCATCGCGTCGTGCTCGATTGCTGGTATCGCCGTGGGCAGTCCAGACGAATGGGAGTGCGGGGACGCCAATGGCACTTAAAATGTGCTGCGCTGCTCTGGCAACCACTGGGTCCTCGTCGATAATCATTTCACCAACGGGCCGCACCGCCAGAGCTCCCGTCTTGATTAACGCCGTCTCTGCTCCACGCCGCCGCTCCTCTGTATACAGTGCTGATAACAGGCCACTGAGTACCGTTTGTTGCCAATCGCGCTTGCGAGCCATTCGTACCAGTGCCTCAGAGACATCATCGATCAAGTGAGCGTCCTCTAAGCCAGCGAGCAGTGCGGGAATGCTGACGATGTCCAACTCGTTGGTGAGGACTTCGAGCAGTGCTTCGTGCGCTCGCAACGGTAAGGATCGTGTGAAGAGCTGTACCACCTGGCTTAGTGTCAGTGGATTTTGTCTCACCAGGACGACCATAATATTTTTCGCGTGCTCCTGTACCGCAAGTGTTGGGTGATCCAGCCCTGAGATTAACGCTGGCAGTATCTCTGCGCCGAATCGTGGTAGGATGGCGGCAGCGGCTTCGTCTCGTTCCGGATCATCGAGCAGATGTACCAGAGGCGGGATCGCTGCCTCTGGGAATTTGAGCAGGAAATCAGCCAGAGTGGAACGCCATTCCAAACGAGTGAGAGCCTCCAATAGTGGCGGAACAGCAGTCGGACCTGGTAATTCACTGAGCGTTTGACGCACATAACGGCGCGTGCGCTCATTCTCGTGGAAGAGGTTTTGTACCAGGGTATGCGCCGCTTCAGCTCCTTGCATCTGAAATATCGTCATGATTTGCTGTGCTTGCACATTACTGTCTTGCGGCAAAGAGTTCAACAATTGTTGGCCAGGAAAAGACATGATACCGAGCATTGCTCGTCGCACGCGTGCGGTGGCCGCTGTCTCTTGTGGCGAATCCAGTGCCGCTATCAATTCAGTGAGTGCCGTTAATCCCAACGAACTGAGAGCCTCAATGGCTTCCTCGTAAATCTGAACATGCGGATTGGCGAGCATCTGCAAAATAGGCTCCACAACCTGCTGTGTAGCGAAATGGCTGAGTGTATGGATGACAGCAATAGCGAGCAGTGGCTCACCTTGTGCTTCACGCAATAACGTGGTCAGCGCGGGTATGGCTGTGGGATCATGGATTGTATCCAATATCTGTACTAATAACCGTGTGCGCCCAGGTACAATGCGTGACATGGCCTGAGTAATTGGGTGGACTACCTTCTCTCCCATGTCGCTGAGGATATGAGCCGCCCGTTCGGCCACCAGTTCATCAGGATCGGTGACTATAAGATCAAGCAAACCGATAATGCTCTCGTCGCCATAGGTCTGTAAAGCCGAGGTGACCTGTTTTTGCACGAGTGGAGAGTTATCAGCGATGAGCCGTAAGATGTCGGGCAAGGCGCGATTATCTTGTACCCGTTGTAATATCTCGACAATGCGCATTCGCACCGACTCGGGTGGCTGTTGACGTAACTGCCTCAATAACTGTGGGGTAGCTGCATTCCCAATCTCTTGCAGCGTTTGTACTATATTGTTCGCCTGCATCTCATCGCCTGAAGCGAGAAAGCGGATCAGCTGCGCAATCACTTGCTCCTGAGTTTCACGCGCAATTGTACCTACCACTGCCACACTACTTGACGTTGTGGCAAGTGATGGCTGTAGCCCTTGCCTTTTGCTGTGTCGAACCAGTAGCGCACGTACCTGTTCCTGTAGATCAGGCTCCCAACTATAGTCCGTACCGAGCATGTGTATAAGGGTAGCAAACACATGCTCAGTTTGTGTTGCGGCGAGTGCTTGCTCACCATCTTGAGTACTGAGTAAACGTTCCAGCATATGCAGTATTGCCGCATGTACCTGCCGTATGAAAGCACTTGCGGTATGATTTTCGAGTTCTGCAAGTACGGGTGTCAGGCTGAGATTTGGCCCAAGACGAATCAATGCACCGCCCGCTCGCTTGACAACATACGGGTCTGCATCACCAAGTTGCTCCATCAATGGCTTGACTGCTTCAGCACTCTGCGTACCACCAAGAATATTAATGGTCGCGGCACGCAAGCGGATGCTTCTACCGGGGACAGCCTGTATGAGTGGGCTGGCATATGACACTGCCTCTGTACCAAAGTGCCACAAGACGCGCGACAGGCGTTTCACCTGGCCTTCATAGGCAGGTATATCGACGGCATCACGCAGATAGGTAAAGAGGAGCTTAAGCACAGTGGATGCATTGAGCTGTACTAAGAATTCGCCAATGTTTTCTACCATCAACAAAGGTAGCAAGGCGTAATAAATTTCAAACGCTCCTTCATCGGCACATCTTGTGAGGATAGCCGCCAACTCAACTCGTGCAACATCGTTCCGTGTGATCTCTGTGAGTGCCGTGGTTAGCACATGTGGAACCGTGTTGCCGCGTTGTAGAGGAGCCTGCGGTGGTGTCCAGGTTACACCAAGGCAGATGAGACCAAGGGCGGTCGCTGACAGAGTATAGTCAGGGTGATTGTTGCCAAGTATGATAAATTGTTCCGCTAATTGTGCAGGATTATCCATCAATCCAGCCCATAGAGCGATAGGAACACTCCAATATCCTGGCTTGGCAAGGATATCTTCGGTCAGAGTAGTGAAGGCGAATTCGCCCTGTTGCCCGGCATCAGAGCAATATGCCGCGACAAAGTAGTCAGCTAGCAATTCATGGCGAAAACTCAACACTCTTCCATCGTGACTTGGCCTGTCCTCCGCTGAAATATCAATAAGTCCGGCGTCCTGGGCAAATTGCAGTAGGTGCGCTATCTGTGCCGCATCGTAGTCCTCTTCTGACTGTTCGGCTTCAAAAACACTCTGGGGAGGATGTTTCCCTAACCACGCCAGGAGTTCTTCGGCCACTGCCGCGACATGGGCAGCTCTACCCTGGCTTGTTGGTGGTGGCAGTTGTAGTGCGTCCGGGTCATGCGACCAGCGAGCGGCAAAGGCGATTCTGCCCAACAACCCAGTTACTTCTTGTTCCGTCGGCGCATTTTGTCGCCACGCGGATCGCCCCTGTGTGCGTTTGATGAGCCTTGCTATATATTCGCGTAACAAGCTGCCACGAGTATCTAACTTTTTCCCGCGCTCGACCCCGACCGTATCAATGATCTCCATGAAAGCCAAAAGCAGCAGAGGATTGGTGCAGATATATCGCAAGCGGCTATGTTCGATGATCTGCATAATTTGTCCTGCGGTATGTTGCCAGTGATTGCCTTGATCGTGAATATATTGCTCGACAAATTGACGGACAATATCCAGGGGTAGTGGCTCGATCACCACGTATTCGAGATGACCCCCGTTGACCAGTTCCATCAGCTTCTGTTGTTGCTGGTAGTCTACTTCACGGCAAGAGATGATGAAGCGATTTTGTGTGACTAACAACAACTCCGCCAGTTCGCGCCCGACGGCAAGCCGATACTTGTCATCGACCTCATCAAGTCCATCACACAAAATACAGAATTGCCCCTGCTCTAGCAACTTTCGCAGATACGGACGCAAGTGGCGTGTACCGCTTAGATCGCCTTCAAGCAAAAAAGAAAGAAACGTTCCCTGGGGTACTACTTCATGGGAAGGGCCAAGTTGCTCATTTCCGGCCTCTTCTGCCTCTTCTGCCTCCTTTGCCTCACCACTAGCAATGTCAGCGGTAGAAACGCCCGGTTGATGTTTTTTGAGGAAGATGTTATAGTTTTTGAGAGGGATATAGAGACCAATTTTGTGCTGTCCACGCTTGAGGTGCCGCGGGCGTTGGGACATGTGATAGAGGTATTGTTGCAGCGCGAGTGTTTTTCCAGCACCCGCGGCACCCATCAGCAAGAGCGATGTATCGCGGTAGAGCTTTGGCAGTTCGTGTAGAGAAATCTTTTCCTCTCGGTTGCTATCCACTGGATCAGGTGTATGCTGATAATAGGTCACTGGCGTATGATAAACATCTGCGAGAGACCGCAGTGCCGTGCTATTTGTACAGTAAGCTTCTTGAGCGCGTTGTACGTCGCGTAGATACGCCCTGATAGCCAGTGGCTTAGCCACGCGGAAGGCGATCAGAGAGATACCAACGATCTCAACAAGGGGAATAAGCCAAAGTAGCGGAATATGGATTGGCAAAGCCAAAACAGTGCTCAGGCGCGTTAACGCGTTGTTGACTGCTGGATGAAATGGATAGAGCATCCATAGGATAGCGATCTCAATGCATGTGAGTAGAAGTGAGACTGCAACTCCAACAAGAATGCTACGCGAAAGCCGCGCTGATGTCACACGGGACAACGAAGTTTGGCTTCTATTAGGAGCAGGTACGGGATACTGCGCATCTTGCATATGGTTATGGCTGCCTTTCAAGGAATTTGCAGGTCCATAGTAAGGGCTAGTATACCTCACTCTCACACGAGACACAAGCAGCAAGAACAATTGCAGCAGCGGCATAAAATTGGCGACACAGTTGATTTTGTGACGCACTACACAGAAAAACTATCTACTATGTGCTTTACTAAACAATGGCCGGAAAAAGCATCATCGTAATCTTCATCGTTACAGCCCATCTATTGGGCCGTTCATACTGTTAGACACCGCTATGCGCATTATGTAAAAAAACAACCGATCATCTTGGAAAGAGGCATCTCAATGACACGCACAAGCCCTTTGTCCTCCCAGGAACGGCAAAGTGATGAGGATAGGTCAGACGATACTGTAAAACTACAGGTCATCAACACCTCCATTGCAAAAGACCACCTGGATAAAGAGATGAGCCAGCTTTCCGCTGTAGGTAATGAAACTACCTTACAAGAAACGTGTACTAATCAGAAACCTGCCGGAGAGGTGATAACCTACTCCCTTGCAGAAGCCGCTGTTGCTACAGAACAAGCCTTTATTGCAGCAATGGATACAAAAAAACTGGTTTCCCTGTGTTGGGATGAGCCTATTGACATGTTGGATACCGATCAATCAATCAGCATTATGCCGTCAGCAGAGCATACCATAGAGGTGGTGCCAGCAGAGCATACCATAGAGGAACAGCGCACAGTTCAGCTAGCGCACACTGACACTGCATCGGCACCCCAAAAACCACTCGAACCAGTTGCTCCCTTGCGCCGTCCTACACTTACACGCGGAAGAGCACTATTACTGGCCGCATTTCTGCTCGTGTTAATCTTAAACGCCTCGAATTTGGGGAATACACAATTTATTGGAGCGCAAGGGTGGGCCTATGTTTTAGGTGGCCCTGCCTCTTCTGGCGACCCTAATCTGCTTAAAAATATTGCCAACCTTCTGCAAGCTACTCCAAAGCCAGGTGCGAAGACGCAACCAACGCACCAAATTACGCCCCAGGATTATATTAATTTCATTGTAAACCATATGTCGCTCGCTCAAAAGCTGGGGCAGATGATGATTGTGCAATTCGTTGGCCCAGACTATGGACTGGAGATCAGTACGATGGTCACACAATATAATGTCGGGGCCGTCTTAATCTTTCCTGCCAATAACAATGTTGTTAGTAAGACACAACTCAAAGGTCTCATTCAACAAATGCAGAGCAATAGTGCCATCCCGCTGGCCGTGGCAATCGACCAGGAAGGTGGCACGGTTGACCGTCTTGTCAAACTGGATGGGACGCGACGCTCCGCGACCGCCATCGGTTTAACAAATGATCCTGCCCAGGCCACGGCTGCCGGTGTGCAAGACGCTAAAGACCTCTCATCCTACGGCATTAACCTGAATCTTGCTCCCGTGGTCGATGTGACCAACGTCTATAATAGCCAGATGTACCTGCGTACCTTTGGCGACAATCCCACGCTGGTTACGAAAATGGCAGCAGCCTACTTGCAGGGCTTGCAACAGAGCGGCAAAGTTTTGGGAACGCTCAAGCATTTTCCAGGCTTAGGGGATGTTGCTGCCGACCCACACAGTAGTGTGCCGCACCTGTCTCGTTCCCTCAATCAACTTGAAGCTATCGACTGGGCTCCTTATCGCTCACTGATACAGCAAGGCAATATTCACGCCATTATGGTCACGCATGAAATCGTCAGTGCGGTAGATGCTAGCAAGCCTTCATCCCTCTCTTACAAACTGGTGACGGACATTTTGCGCGATCAACTGGGCTTTAATGGTGTCATTATGACGGATAGCTTGACGATGGAGGGGATTACCGCCTATTATACCGAGGCACAGGCGGCAGCATTGGCAATTGAGGCAGGTTCAGATATATTGATGGGGGCCTCCACTTCTAATGATGTCGCGAATATGATTACTGGCATTAAGCAAGCGATGGCGGCAGGTGAGATTAGCCAGCAACGCATTGATGACTCGGTACGCCGCATCCTAATGCTCAAGTACCAGATGGGGTTGCTCCATATCCCAACAACGTGAGAATGCTTCATACAGTTGTCAGTAAGCATTCAAGGAAGAACATTAATGAAGGGGGTGGCGATGCTTCAGTCAAGCTCTCCACAGTCAACACAACAGCCATCACTGGCACAATCTCCCCAGGAGGAAGAGGCACCGCAACAAGTGGTACCGGTACGTACCGAACGGACAATGCAGACCATCCTGACCGATAAACGCTTGACCATACTGGTAATCGCTATGGTGGTGATCGAAACATTCCTGGTAACATTAGCATTGGTACCCGCGCAGCTGTGGACGCGGGTATTGCCCACCGTGACCAGTGCCGCCCTTGATGGGCCATTTCCACCAGTTATTGCTCCTATCATTACAGCGTTACTGTATATCGTCCCAGCAATCATCGGGTTTTTGAGCCGTGGCTGGCAACGTGCGTTGCTTTTCGCGACACTGCCCGCGTGGATTGGGCTAGGCTTATTCCTTATTGCGGCAACTTCCAAAGTTGGTGCGTTCTATTTGGTATCAGTAGATCATGTCACGGCCAATGTGAGTGTACTAGAACTGTTTGCCGCATTAGGTGCAATTGGCTGGCTTGGTCGCTCTATTTTCAAACGGAAATAGGGTGAACTAAAGCTATGCAGAGATCGCCACTACGACCTCTGCGCTTGGTGGGCATAAAAGCTAATCAGCTTGACAATGAGACAACGGAAGAGGAAAATGGAAGTGTGGAAGAGAATAAAAACATGAAAAGCTTGCTGCCCCCTTTCCCAGGAGAAGCACCGCAATTGTTAACTGAAACTCCCCCGGTCGTGCTGCCAGGTGGCGAAGAGGAAGCACGCCTCTTGCTCAAACGCACGCCTGGTAGCTACCTGCTCAATCAGACCTACGGACTGTGGGTCTTTGCTTCTTTATTTCTGTTGACCATTATCGTCACACGCAAGTTATCCGTTCAGGAATATGGTGTCTATGCCATTGCCATGGCTGCCTTCAACACTATCGCCTACATTGTGGCCTTGGGCTTGGAAGATGCCACGACGACGTTTGTGCCGCGCCTCTTCGCGGAACACGGACGCGCCTCTGCCGCCTCGCTGATACGGCGGCTCCTCTTGCTTCGTATGGGGATGTTGGTAGTGAGTGTCGGCATTATGTTGTTTGCTATGCCACTGCTCGCCACTATCATTGCTGCTATCCCTATTCAAGGTTCGGCGGCAGTAGCGGTGGGGCTGCGCGACCCCGCGCTACTCAAGCATATTACCCCTATCGCGATCTACGTGCTTGGCAACGGAGTCAGTAGCCTGATTACTGCTGTGTGTGCTTCGCTGATGAGGATGCGTTTCGTCTTTGTCGTCGGGAGTGCCACACAACTCCTCCTATTAGGATTGAGCTATGTTGTTCTACAGCTTGGCTTTGGCACCGATGGTATTCTTTGGCTGTTCGCTATCGTATCGCTAGTCAATGCGCTGGCTTTTGCATTCTGGCTGCTGCCGCTCCTCTTTGCCCGTGGCGCAACCTATATCCAGCCGCTTAAACCAGTATTACACCTTGGCGTTTCAGCGTGGTTAACAAACCTGGTTTCTGGTGCCTTGCTCAAACAGATATCGATTATCCTGTTGGGCTATTTCGCGGTCTCCATCATTCAGATTGGTTACTTTAACCTCTCGTTTCAGTTGGCTCATGCCGCCAGTCTCCTGCTCGTCTCCGGCTTTGGTGGTGTTGGTGGTGCCGCCCTGGCAGCCGCCTTTGTCGGCCGAAACTATGAACGCCTCGCGCGTTCCTGGCAAGCATTAATCAAGATAGAAACCTTGCTCGCGACTCCCATTTTGGTGTTCTGCCTCTTTAATGCGCAGAATGTTGCCCATGCTCTCTATGGCTCGAATTATGATGCCGTGGGGCCGCTGTTCGCCATCTTCCTTTTCTTTAACATCCTTGTGCGCGTACTTGGTACGACCGATCATCAATACGCCTTGTATGTGATAGGGAAGCCACAGTTGGTTGTCTTGAGCCAGTGGTTTGGCCTTGTTGTAGTCATCATTCTTGGTATTTTCTTCATCCCCCACTGGGGGCCAGCAGGCGCATTGGTCGCCGACGGTCTATCCCAGGTGCTTACAGGTACCATGATGCTGGCGTTTCTCTGGCGTGCTCTACCACGCAAATACCCCCTGGGTTTCACCGCCAGATTGTTACTGGGACTCGTGCTTGCCGCGATTCCAGGTATCCTCTGGCACCCCACGAACCGTTACCTGCTCGGCGTCTCCGGCCTCATCTTCTTCGTTCTCTGCATTGCACTATTCGTCTTGCTTAAGCCCTTGAACAACGAAGACTTGACCCTGGTGGGCAGTTTGAACAAGAAAGTAGCGTCATATCTGCAATGGTTTGCGCGTGCTATGTAATGGACGAACACGCTTGGGCCATATCGCGTCCATAGTAAGGGAACCCTGTCTGAGGGACAGGTAATCCTTTACGGGTACCCTGGGGCGGCGTAGGGGCTACCACGACGTTTCTGTTCGTCTCCCATCAAGGAAACAATGAATCCCAGCGTGTTGACTCTTGCATTCCCAGCTTTTACACCGTTTCGCCCTGGCAACACAAAACTATACATCTGGTACTGAAAAGCTGTCCACGAGCTATTTTGTGCATCGTTGATTGGCATAAATTGGATGCGAACAGTGACCAATGATTTGCCGTGGGTTAATGACGCTGGTAGGGGAAAATCTTCATCGCGCCAACAACGCTGCTGTCCCTCGCTATCAACGCCCGTGGATGCTCTCGCACTGTACCATGTACCGGCAGGTTGCCCATCGATGAAGATGTTGGCTTGCTGGTCAGGTACACAGTAATCAAAGGTACGCCGAAGAAATGCTCCCCTATTGCGCGGGTCGAGTGCCATCTTAAAGCTAGCGGTGCCGGTCATTCGTGTTCCGTTCGCACTACTGTATGAACTATGGACTACATATTCGTAGCCAGAGGTGAGTTGGTATGTTTGCTCACCAGGGGATTGGTACTGATGGTCGCTGCGGCTGCTTGGGGAGGCTGGCTGCACCGTGTCGCTGAGGAGGGCTGTTTGTGTTGGCGTGCCGTACCAGAGCATAGTAGCGCGATAGTGATGAGTACTTTCATCGGCTCCGCCATGTTCCCAACGCACGATCAGATGCCGGTTAAAGGGAATACTATCCGCGATGAGATAGCGGTAGAGTGCAGCCCCATCTTGCTCCGTGCCGGGGGGATTATTCGTACTGCTGGGCAGACCTCCCAGTGGTAACGTAACTTGTTGACCGCCATTCCAATAATTGCCGCCCAGGCCCCATTCTTCTGTGCCCGTGACGGCTATTTGTGGCGTCTGACTATCGTCGAGGTAGATGCGCGGATCACCTTCAAGCGTGTTATCCGGTGCGCTAAAGTTGATCACCGTCCCCACCAGTTTGCCACTGCCTGTCACATCCAGAAAGGTCATATCCTGCCCTGGCGTTGGATGTAGGATGCTCGTGTAAGTGGCATGGAATGTTCCCCACCATGCAGGTGGATCGGGAAATGGTTCATAGTCAACATGCCAGGCAATATTCTGCAAGCTATCATTGGCAAGGATGGCGATACGGGCCTGGGTTGTAAATGGCATTGGCCAATAGAGGTTAAAATCCATGTAAGTGGCACCATCACCATTGGCCCCTGCGATCCATCCCTGCACCAACGGTCGCCCGTTCGGTTGATACACTCCTGCCCCATCGCCAGCCAGGAACTTGAGTGGAGCATTCACGCTGGGACTACTTTCGCCATCCCAGTAGATGAGCAGACGAGCATTGCCAAAGCGCACCTTTTCCGTAAAAGGGACACGAAAGGTCAGGGCGCGAATCTGGCTTGGCCCAGTCAAGGTAGCAAGAGGAGTTATGGCTCCTCCTACTAGCGTGCTATCCCCATGTTGTTGGCCGATGGTGTTGGACGCGATATCGCTACCTGAACGGTTCAACAGGTTGGCGACATCATTAGTTGGCATCAAACTATTCCATGTGGCAAGCGGCGTACCATAGGGAAGTTTGCGATAGAGTGCGTAGAAATTGCCATTGACAGTGCTCGATGTCCAGACCATGCGCTGTTGAAAAGGAATGGACGTAGCAATGATACTGCTCCCATGGCTTTCTTGCGGATTGAGCGAGAGAGGATAGGGAAAAGCCTGTGCTGGATTTGTGATAGGGTGCGCTTGTCCCAAATCCTGCGTGCCGATAGTCATTGCCTGTTGCCCATCCAGGGAGAGATGCCACGGGCCTCCATAATTCTCTTGCATACGCATGAAGCTAACGATGCCTGGCCCTGTCTGGTCGAAAAGCACATGCTCTCCGTCGGGTAATACACGAAGATACTGGCGATTGTCGGAATTGCTGCCAGCCACATCGGCAGTAGATTGACCGGTCACGCGGTCGCCCAGTTCTAGATAGGACAATTTGTCCCAGTGGCGATAGGCGTCCAGGCCAAGATACCTCGGTGGTTGTGAGCCTGGTGTGTTAATGCTAGTAGTGGAGATTTGCCAGAATGCTGTTACACCCACAATTGCCGCCAGAAGTAGTATAATAAGAATAAGCACTCGGTTTTTTTTATGAAATAGCATCGCACTGCTTTCTTTTCCTGTGTACACATCAACATTGTTGTGAACGTGTCAAGTGAAATAGGTGCTATGGCGGAGGTATACTCAATAGGTGCTATAATGCCATAGAAACGCAAAGCCAGTATAGTGATTGCGCAAATGTCTTGTCAAGCTGAAATCCTGACAGAAGTTCTCTTTTCTTGTAATCTTTGCAGTAAATGAGTATCATAGACCGTAACTTGCAAAAGCAGGAGTGCAGAGGGCGGCAGCCCTTTGCTGGGGTGTGGGGACCCAGTCCGGGGGACTGGTAATCCCCACTTTCTCATTTCTCTCCTGCCGCCGCAGGCGGCAAAAAAAGACTTTTGAGAAATCCTATAGTTGGGGGGAGTGAGTGGCAAATGACCAGGCGCATAGTTGTTGTGGATGACGATAAAGAAATACGAGAAATTGTCACCTTTGTGCTTGACCACCACGGCTTTGAGGTCGCGGTTGCTCCTAATGGCCAACAACTGCAGCAACTGCTCCAGCAGCAACTACCTGATCTCATCATTTTAGATGTCATGATGCCAGGAGAGGATGGCTATCATATATTCCATACCTTGCGCAACGATCCACGCACACAATCAATACCGGTAATCATTATGACTGCGCACACAGAGGATATTTATGCACGGATCAGTGTAGACCTGGGTGCTGCGCAGCACATAACCAAGCCATTCCATCCATTTGAGCTTGTGGAAAGGGTGAAAGCACTCCTTCAAATAGCAACACAAAATTGAGAGCCAAAATACTTGTCTCTGAGCTTAAAAGTTGGTATCATTACAAGCAAGAGTGTTTTGGCGAGTTGAAGGAAACAATGCATACATGCCAAACAGATACGAACGCGAGATTGAAGAAATTCTCCGCAATTTGGAGAGCACCGAGCCGAAGGCCAGCCTTGGGCAAAAGTTTGGTGAGCGTTTACGCCGCAAGCAAGAGTACCGCGTAAAACCACGCCGCCGAAGTTTCTCGGCTCCTCACTTCAAAACGACAGACTGGCTCATCATTATTGCGGTAATCGCTGCCCTTATTGCCGGTGGTTACGCGTACTCCAATGGAGGAGCGACTGTTGTTACTGGAATACTAGCCATTGTAAGTGCGATTTGCCTGCTGCTACTCATTCTCTCGCCTTTCCTGTTCCGTTCTCGCCAATCACCGCAATCAACTCGCTATGGCAATGTGACGCCCATCCGCCGGAACCCACTTAGCAGTATTGCGACCCGCTGGAATCTCTTCCTGCTCAGAATGCGCTATCGACGCAAAAATGGCCGCTAACAATACTTGACAGATAACCAGAGGCATGCTATAGTGCTTAAACATTCGTGAAGGCACAAATGAAGCCACGAACGGGGTGTGGCGCAGTTGGTAGCGCGCCTGCTTTGGGAGCAGGAGGTCCGCGGTTCGAGTCCGCGCACCCCGACCCGAACATTACAGATAGACAGATAGTAAGTACAAGCTAATCATGCGGGAGTAACTCAGTGGTAGAGTTCCTGCCTTCCAAGCAGGCTGTCGCGGGTTCGAGCCCCGTCTCCCGCTCCTATCACCCAGGAAGCCAGTTCTCGTCTGCGTTCACAGGAAGCAAGCGGTACTGGCTATTCGTGTTGGTGTACTCAAAACATGTTTAATGAGTACCTGCCCCCGAAAGCCATACGTTCCTGCCTCGTCGAACAACGAAAAATGGCACGGAACTATATGCGTACCTGCCTCTTGCTGTGAATGCCTCAAGTGAATTGGAGGTGTTCCTGTGTCTCCTCGTAAACAACAAGGTCAATCAACGTCGTCTTCTTCGTCAACAAGCAAGGGTATGACTCGTCGTGCAAAGCGTACTGTACGCTCCTGCATCGATGAGTACATTCTCGACCACCAGAGTCAGAATCACAGTCCCAAAACCATTGAATGGCATACCCTCTCGTTGGGGAAACTTGCCGACTACCTTGAAAAGCAAGGCATTACCTCTATCGAAGAGATAGAAAAGGTGCATCTGCTCGGATGGTTGAGTACACTCGGTAAAGAACCTGGTGCAAGAGGGAAGATGCTTGCTGCCCGTTCTGTGAATTGCTATGCTCGCTCAATGCGTGCCTTTTGTAACTGGCTTGAAGCTGAGGGTTATGTTCAGATCGCTCCATCCAATCATGTGAGGATGCCCAGAGTTGGCAAGCCGTTAATCCGTATTATTGAGTTTGACGAATTCGAGCGGATGCTCAAGGCGTGTACACCGCCTCATGAGGTTGGCCCGACCACTGATCGGAACGCTGCTCGTAATCGGGCTATTCTCTGGCTCCTATGGGATACGGGTATTCGCCTGGCTGAATTGTGTGATCTGCGCTTAGCCAACTTTGACCGTGCAAAGGGCGTTATTATCGTTCATGGCAAGGGTGATAAGGAACGGCGCATTGCGCTCGGTCGGAACGCGCTCCGCACGTTGCTGCTCTACATTGACCGCTATCGACCAGGGCGTGATGAGTTGATAGAGATGGGCAATGCGAATGAAGATCATGTGTTTCTCAGTGAGAGCGATTTTCCTCTGACTCGCCGGGGGATTGACATGCTCTTTCAACGCATTCGGAGGCGATCTGCTCTGCCAAAGGACAAGCGTATCAGTCCCCACATTTTCCGTCATACCTTCGCCGTGCGCTATCTCATGCTCGGTGGCGACATTTACACACTGCAAGAGTTGTTAGGGCATGAGGATATAGCGACTATCAAGAACTACATGCACCTCAATGATACACTTGTGCAAGAGCAAAAGCGCAAGTTCAGTCCTGGCGATAATGTGCCGTTCACAAACTCACAAGGCGGTCGCAAGCAGCGTACTGATTTCCGCGAACCAACAAAGAGTAAGCCTGGTGCTGGTCGCGGGAAAAAGCCTGGTGCTAGCAAATAGTTAGGGCAAAGAGGGTTAGTAGATATCTCTCTACTGACCCTCTTTGGTGTGTCTGGTTGTGTGGTATAGTACGATTATGGAGAAAGATGAAGTTTTCAGGTCTCAAGTCGCTACCAAAAATGTATCGGCAAAGAAGACACCTATTCAAGAGCGAGCTATTACTGTTGGCGATTTCGTTGTAATCAATGCTTACGGCGTGAATCGGGTTTCGCTCAAACACCGTTTTGCTGAAGGAGGCTATCTCATTCAAGAAACGGTTCACTTCTTGCTCTTCCTTCGTGATGAAGCACCAGGTACGATCATTGTTCACTGGTTTGCTCCTGAAGAGATAAATAGTGATGTCAGTCACTACCTCGTTCGAGAACTCAAGCCGTTTGGTATTCTTACTCATTCTCAGCACTTTGGACAGATACAGGGTGGCATTGTAGGTTCGCTCTTTCCTGATGACGTTCGTCGGGCCTGGCGTTTCTTTGGTGAGAACACATTACAACGTTTGCTCACATTTATGGCGACGGCGTACACTCCATCTCTGCTCGATTATGCAACTATTGGTATGTTTGCGACGCTCTATCAGCGCGTCCTGGAACTCCGTGTAGGGCCGCGCTTACTAGATGCTGGGTGTGCATCTGGCTTTCTGCCTTTAATCGTTTCTGAACGGGTGCCATTTTTAACAGAGGTTACAGGTGTTGATATCCAGCAGGAAGCATTTGAGGTCGCCCAAAAAATTGCTGAGGAACAGCAATTGCAGAATGTGAAATTTGCTCAGGCTAATCTACTTTCTGATGGTTTCTGTCAGTTGGGATGCTTTGACACGGTGGTCGCTCTTCATGTACTCGAACACTTGACGGAAGAAGAGATGTATCAGGCTCTCAAGCATCTTCTGGCGGTAACATCTCAACGGCTTATCGTCGCTGTACCATACGAGGGGAAAGAGCCAGAACTGGCGTATGGACATCAACAAGTGTTTTCTCGTGCGAAACTTGAGTCTGTAGGGAACTGGTGCCTTAAATATCTCGGTGGTTCAGGTAGAAAGTGGTGTGAGGATTGTGTAGGCGGGCTGCTGCTTATTGAGCGGTGTTCCTAGAGTACCTGGTAGAGCTACCTGCTTGTCGTATAGTGCGGCGGGCCGGTAGCTCTTTTTCTTTTGGGCATTGCATGTTACATGTAGCCGCTTACTTGTGGTAGAAGCTGCTGCGCCTCTGTGACAAAAGCGCGAACGTGTGTATCACCTGGGTAAGCGTTCAATAAATCCTCGTGAACGTAGGTTGCAAACTGTTTGTTCATGATCGGGGATTTCATCGCTGCGAGAACGGGTACCGCTTTTTTCGCAACTGCTAGACTTGCTTCTTGCTCCCTCTTGCGAGCATAGGCTATAGCGAGAGGAATGAAGGTAACGGCATGACGAAGCATCCAGTGCGGTTGTATTGCTGCTAACGCTTCCTCAAAGTAGTCAATAGCAGTCGTATGCTCTCCTGCTGTTAAGGCAATGTTTCCTGCATGTTGAAGCCACTTCGAGCGGTCGAATTCTTCATTCGCGCTGATATGGTCGAGCAAGGCGGCTGACGCTGCAAGCTTTTCTTTCGCGATATCCTTTTCTTGCAGGAACATAGCATTTTCTGCCCAACATGCTAAAAGGTGGGCTTTGAGGCGTATATCTGCCTCATCAATCCGCTTTTCTATGAGGTGTAGAGCTTCTTCTATCACCTGGATAGCATCGGAATGTTGGTCTCGTTCCTGATGGACATAGCCTAGCCAACTCAGGCTCTGAGCGATATTCCATTCATCTAGCGTTTCTTTTGCTGCACGGTATGCGTGTTCATGGACGCGAAGGGCGTCTTCATAACGCTCCTGGAAGTACAGAGCGGCTCCCATTAAACGATACGCTCCTGAATACAGGAATGGTAAAGCACCGGGATAAAGGATAGAGTGTGCCTGGTTGACCTGGGTAATTTGCGCCTGGCTCACTGCTAGCACCTGAGCGGTACTCGCAACATGGAAGAGTGTCCAACCGGCTACTATTCCTTCTCCAAGTGCCTCTGATAATTGGGTACGTTCTACTGTAGATGGGTGTTCGTGGATAGGAATATTGATACCTCCCAGGAGTAGCATTCCTGCACCTAGCTGGAGGACTTGGCGGCGATTCATGGTTGCCATAGCTGTTTCTCCTTGAAGCACTATCTGTATTGCATTGATGATATCTTGCTGTGTCCATCCAAGTGTTGTGAGCATTGCCAATTGCTGGCTACTTTGCGAAAGAATGGTGGTGGATAGTGCTTCTGACACCTGGGCCTGTTCTGTGCTAAGTAGCGCATCAATGGTTCTTGTGCCAACTGAAGAACCTGGAATAAAGGTAGGGGTGGGTAGGAGAGAGTTGGAACTGTTTGTCTGCGAAGGTTCCGGCATGGCAATTGTTTCAATGAATCCTAGCTGATCTGCCGATTTACCATAGAGAACGCAAAGCTTTGATTGATAAAAGCGGCTTGGTTTTCTCTCTTCGCGTTCCCACTTGCTTACCATGTCAGCAGTGACGCCTGGAACATCATCTTCCTCTTCACAGAGTTTACATAACTCATCGACCACTTGTTTCAAGGTCCAGCCACGTAAAAGCCGTTGACGACGTAAAAGTCTATTTGGTTTTGTCAGTGGGATTGGGTTCATATTCTCCACCTTCCAATTAAGACACAGCTATTGATCTAAGCTCTGGCTTCCTCTGTTGATTGTACCTCAGTAAAAGCGGACTTACAAGCCTTAAAAGCTCCTGTCTTTTAACAGGCTACTACACGACTAATGAGCGACGTCTCTTCATCTGCAAAACTCAGATACTATTGTTTGCAACGGCAGTATACGTTTACCGCTGGAGTTGGCCTGAAGTGAATAAAACGTTTTAACTGGCTTCCTGGGTAGATTTCGCATACACAGGCTCTGAGAGCGGTACACAGTTCATACGGAAAGGAGCAAGATGGCACGAACAAAATCCCTTGTAGAACGTTTCGGGAAATTGCCTGCTGGTATGTCCAAGGCTGATGCAGAAGCGGTTTTGCAGTTCCTGTATGGTGCCTTTGATAGTCGGATGGCAAAACAGGTACGGATACTTCATCCCTACTTGGAGGTTGGTGATGGTGATACTGCTCCACCTGAACTAACTGTTTTTGAGTTTTGCCGTTGGCTACAAACTGCTGCGGCGTGATGAAGGGCGAAATGGCAAGCCATTAGAGGTGCTGGCTAGTGTGAGAGAGATGTTAGCCAGCAATTTGAGAGGTATTGGTAAGCCATATGCAAGCAACACCAGGAGGTTCAGCATGGAAATGACACTGGAAGATGTGAGGATGATGCGCCTGGTCAATCAAGCGATGGCACAAGGGCTCGTGATAGCTCAACACTATCAAACACGCGAGATACTGTTGTTCGCTTCCACTGGTGAGGTGCATCGTCATTGGGATGTGGTGGTGGTTCAGGCGTGGCTGCGGCACTATGCAGAATGTGGGAAGTATGGACGGTGCTGCTTTGTTCACGCTTGGTTCAAGTGTGGATGTGTCCCGGTGTTGACGACGTCCTATAATGTCTCGCAGCAATGGGCTGCCTAACCAAAATTGATACGTCGATGGGACGAGTTCTATTAATGGCAAGCCATGAGAGGTGTTGGCTCGTGTGTGGAAGACACGAGCCAACGATTGAGAACAAATGGCAAGCCATTAGGTCAGCGTTGCTAGTCCTCGCCTTTCATTGTGAGTGGTCGAGGGCTGGCATGTCAAGGACATAAGGAAGGATACGCGAATGTCTTTTTACGACTATTACGAATTAGGTGCCTATGAGCAGTATTTGGCTCACCTTCATCGGACTCCTGCCATCGATCGTGAGCGAGACGCCGCTTTGCTTGAACAGCTTCAATTAGCAAAAGAGCATGCTCAAACTGGGTCTCACCGTGACGTTGCAGACCATCTTGAAGCGTGCCGTGCCGAATTGGTCGAGCGGTATCAGCTATTGGTGTTCTCAATCGCTCGTCGCTATCAGTGGCTGTTTAAACATCTGGAACTGCTGGATGTGATTCAAGAGGGCAACGTTGGTTTACTGCGAGCGATTGATACCTATGATGCCCGTTCCTCTAAGCCGTTTGTCGCACATGCCTCTGTTCATATTAAAGGTGCCATCTTTAAGGCCCTGTACGGGTCAGATGCGCCCATTCGTTTTCCTCAATATGTCTATGAACAGTATCATACCTTGCTTCGAGTGAGGACGCGTTTCTGGCGTCTGCATGGACGTGAAGCCACTGAGAGCGAACTCGCCTCTGTAATGGGTATCAGTGAAGCAAAAGTGGCTGATCTGCTGGATTTGCGCCGCCTTGAGCAAGGGGAAAGCTTGCAAGCCCTGATGACCTTTGATAGTGAAGGACATGTGCGTTGTCCCGAGGTGGTGAACATGGTTGCCCCATCTGTCAACGACGACGGAATGCGTCCAGACCGTGTGCAAGATGCGCTCCAGAACGCGCTTGGTGCTTTGAGTGAGCGTGGACGCGAGGTGATACGGCTGCGCTATGGCTTAGATGGGGAGGTGTATACGTGGTCGGAGGTTGCCGAGCGGATCGGGGCGAACAATGAGACCTGTCCACGCTACGTCGCTCAGCAAGCCGAGGTGCAATTATTCGATGCGCTCAAGCTGGTGGTCTTGGAAGTCTGTGATGACTCGGTGGTTCATCCCCTGGCTGCGGTGACCTCGAAACCGACCACGATCGCACGAGTTGCGCCCGGTGCGGAAACCACCAATAAGCACACGTTACGGGCTCGTCGTCGGCGTGAGCGACTTCGCTTGTTCAAGTCTCAGGCTATCGCGCCCATTGTTGCATAAGGAAAAAAGCAGCAATGGGTGGTGTTGGAGACAGATGAGAGCGCATGGCTCTTTGTGCGCCACGCGCCCACGCTGTTCGCTGGAGAGTCCTGTCAGGTGGTGTGAGCGCACGACGCGCACCACACACCAATCGTTAGCAAAGGCGGGGTGAGGGGCCACCTTGCTTCTCTTGCTAACGATGGTGGATGTCCCCATGTTGTCGGCGGCACGCGAAGCGGCGGCGGCATACCCCTGGGGCCGCCGCTTGCCGCCGACAACTAACCGACTTTTTTGCAGCAACCCAAAAAAGTCGGGGCGCGGAACAAAGTAACACGCGCCCCTCTAACTACAAAAGGTGTTAGCTTGCTCCCCCATACCTACAACGATGGCAAGCCATTAGGGATGCAGGCTAACGAATGGCAACTAATAGTGCGGGTAGCATACAAATTGTGTGCTACCCTTCTTTCGCTTATTGCGGTATACTACGTGAAAGTGATTTGGTGAAGAACGGTGGGAATATCATGAGTAAGGCAACGTTCCGCATTGGTATAAGTGGTCATCAGCAGATTGGCGATGAGGCAACTATCGAGTTTGTTTCTCAGCAATTACGGGAACTGCTGACGACATTTCGATGTCAGGCACAAGAGCGTGGACAGAATATTCTTGCTCACTCCGCTTTGGCACTCGGTACTGACCAGCTTTTTGTGAAGATAGCATTGGAGATAGATATTCCTGTAGAGGTTGTTATTCCTTGCTCTCATTATGCAGAAATATTTTCCACTGTTGAGGCTCGTGAAGAGTATGATCGCTTATTAAGTCGCTGCCAGGACGTTCATCGCTTGCCATTTGATGCTTGCTCGGAAGATGCCTATCTTGCTGCTGGTCACTGGATAGTAGATCACAGTGATCTGGTCATACTGGTGTGGAATGGCTATCCTGCTGCTGGTAGAGGTGGCACAGCGGATATAGCAAGCTATGCGCGGCTGGTAGGGCGTCCATTTCTTCACGTTCATACGCGATTGCATACCGTAAAGCAATATGGTTCTCTGACTGCCTCTAAGGCGACTCACGAAACGGCGAAACGCAAGTATGCAATCTCAAAAGAAACGGCGTATCAAGGCTCTGTGCTAACAGTGAATAAGTACCAGATGCATATGCCGAATGGTGATGTGATCGAGCGTGATATTGTTGAACGTCCTGAAACTGTGTTAGTGCTGCCTGTAGGTCAAAAGGGTACAGTGCTGCTTATCGAGGAATACGATTTAGGTGCAGAAACGTGGCAACTTACTCTGCCTGGGGGAAAAGTGACTGACTCTACACCTGATGGTATACGTAAGCAAGCTGAGAGAGAGTTGCGTGAAGAGATTGGTTATCGTCCTGGTCGGTTAGAAAAGCTGCTAGATTTCTATAGTCATCCTGGGTATATTGGTCATAAGGTACACCTGATGGTAGCGTATGATTTGGAGTGGGACCCACTAGAGATGGAAGATGGTGAAGAGATACGAGTAAAGACGTTAACGCTAGGTGAGGCTTTAGCAGCGACAAGGGTGGATTATCGAAGTGAACCTGAGGCTGCGCTTGCATTATGGTTATATGCAGGAAATAGATTTAAGGTTAAGAAAATATAGAATAAAGCTTGTCTACTATCTTGGTTATGTATATTATTCAATGCCCCCATTAATTGAGGAATACAGTTTCTTCTAAATCCAAACCCTTGATTGCCCTAACTCCAATAGTCATATTTTGCCTTGATTAGCTAAATTCCAATAGAATTGTCCTAAAGCAGTGAGCTTACATGCTTTACTATGTATAGCGGCATAATATAAATGCTCTTCTCCAACCGGAATTAGAAGATGGGCATCACGGTACTTTTGAAAATGTTTGAGGATTGCTTCATGCTCTTGGTTGTGATTTTGATGTTCGGAGCCAAGCCCTTTTTTATCCGGTTCATATGTAGGGTCAAGAGGGAAGATATAGTCACTATTCTTAAAATATTTAGGTAGTGATCGTAATATAGTAGGAATTACTTGGGGTTTGCACTTTCTTAGTGGCAATAGCTTTGATACATGAGATTGTAAGAGCGGTCGTTGATCCCACGCTCCTAATATTTGATCTGTATAGGCGTATAGACTTGCTACAGTTACATTGCCAATAACATCTGATGCACCGCCTTGGAGGGCTTCGTATATTAGTTTTGTAAAAATACCATTTCCGTTGACCTCTATAGATGACTGATTGGCTTGACTTGCAGTTAGTACTGATATTCCTTCGCGTAAATGTATACTATTATCGTTTATCGCTGGTACTTTCCCAAATGCACCGCTGTTACAACAGTCTAGGATAATAACTACTTCATGCGCTTTTGATTTGTTAGCAAAGGTAAGGACATCTTGCATAGAAAGACCTTCATCGTAAGCTTGAGCGTCTTGGGTGACAAGATAGCCACCCAGATTGTTTGCTGTACCATGTCCAGAAAAGTAAAACAAGGCTACGTCTGTTTGATAGGCAAACAATTCTTCTACATTCCTTTTAAGATTGGCCTTTGTGATAGACTGAGTTGGAGCTACCAATTTTTTGCAATCAAAGTTAGGTGAGTCATCCTCATTTCTTCTAAGAACCTCCTCCATTTTGTTCGCATCGTTTACGCACCCCGCCAATGATGCACTTTGATATGCATCTATGCCTACTATTAACGCTTTTCTCATTTTAAGCCTTTTTATTGTTTAATATGATATGAAGAGCTACAATACCTATTGCACCCAAAGTTCCTATAGTACCTAGATAATCCCACAAGCTTTTATTAGCATTTTTACCTTCATTCATAGCTTTGTCAATTGCTGAAGCAATTTCATCCCAATTCCAATGAATGGTTCGGCTTTTCGAAAGATCCTTTGGAAGACTACTTGATGAATTAGCTCCTCTGACATAAACTCCAAATACAGGGACATTCAGATCTTTCGCCATTTTGATTTCCTTTGATACACCGGTAGCGGTTGTCATGTGCTTACCAACTAGCACTATGACCATATGGCATCTACTGATCTTGCCCCTGATGAGCTTTTCCCACTGATTTTGGGGTAATGCTTCTTTTGAAGACCAGTCTTCTATGTTAAAAGGCGTTTTTGAATGCTTGCTCTGTCCGATAAACAAATTCTTCTCAGATATGTTGTAGTCGAAGTCAAAGCTAATGAATGCTCTTGGATTTGCCATGTTCTTTATTTCCTTTTTATAATACCCCGTTAACTGGCCTTGTGTTAAATGCTAACTTTTGCACTCATTTTAGCACATTTGTTTGAAAAATTCGTGAAAGCTTTTCAAAATTAGTACTATTAGAACAAGTAAGCATAAATATATCGATTGTGAATAATTAAATGCGTCATTGTTTTGCTTCTTTTTTCAATTACGAAATAATTTTAGATGCCAGCAAAATCCTCCTACACAGCTAAGTACAGTACATACTGATTCTAGCCAAGTCGTTATTGATGAGCTCGTTTTCCACCCCAAAAAATGATAGAGATAATAACTCAGGCAAAATCCGGCTACCCCCCAAAATAGACTAGTAGGAATAGTAAAAAGCGGGCCTACTTCTTTTCCAAATATTTTACCTAAAGCCAATACAAGTACAATTGATACAACGCAAGTCCATATAATTAATGAAGAGAGAGGCCACATGAAAAAAAATAGTGGTAAGAGTATTAAGTTAAGGAATAAGGTAAATATCCAAGATGGTGTCCATAGCATACTTAGTCTATGATTAGCCAAGTGATGGTCAGTAAATGCTGTTACTGACTGCCATGTACCACTTTTTATATCTAGGTCCTCCTCCTCATCCGAGAGTTTTGTTGTAACTTGGGGCGACTCATCAGGATTGAAGTAAAAATTTTCTGTTACAGGATCAGAATTCATTCTGACCGTATCAACATTTTGAGAATCAGGTAGGTTAGGAAAATTAGTAGGTCTGAGCTGGATAGTGGAAGCATCATGATAAATTGGACTCATAGGATTTGGAGGAAAAGGATTAACTGGTTTGACAGAAGAGAATGGTCGCGCTTTTTGAGAGAGGTTAATATATGCTTGTTCGCGCAATGAATACCAAACAGTATCATGAGGAAACTTTTGTAATGCTTGTTCTGCAAGTGAACGTAAGTCCTGCCAAAGCTGTTTTTTTGCTAATAGATCAGCATAAGCATGTAGTAAATCATTCGACCGATCATCGTTATCGAGCAGAAGTCCTCGAAAATGTGCTTCTTTGGCATGCTGCACTTGCCCTAGTTCGAGCAAAGATATTGCAAACATGTAACAGATAGACGATGAAATGGCTTCCGGATAAAGTTCAGAAAGCATTTCAAATTGTTGAATAATGATTGACCATTCTTTATTCTTAAAAGCTTCTTCTATCTCAAATACTACTCGTTTTTCCGCTCTAACTTTTGGGTCACTAACTTCGGGAGGTAGCCTTAAAAAACGAAGTATACCGTCAAGAACAGGTTCAAAGTCTTCACCGCTATTATAAGAAATGTACTGACACTGTCTTAGTTCAAATGGAAGTGAGCATCCATTTATACAGATTGGAATGATTTGAATTTTTTTCTCTACAAGCTGTCGCCTTGCCAGTGAAAGCTCATATTTAACTCCATTTCCATTTTTGGCTTGATTTGACCATAATAGCAGAAAAACCTTACTACTTCTTATGTTGTCAGCGATTGTTTTAGGCCAATCATCTCCAGGACGCATTCCTGCTCGCGAACTATATCGACCACCACGCGAATCGTACCATACAGCGTTTTTATCACCAAGGATTCGTCGTAACTCATCTGCTAACCAATAACCGAGTTTATTATCAGTTTTGTTATGGCTGATGAAAATAGGATACCTTGAACGGGGAACGGTGGTTGTCATTGATTGCTATCTCCAGATGGGTGATAGAACGCCTTTCGAGTACGAACACCTTTTAGGTTAAGTTGTGAATATATATAACTTACCCTACCTTTCGTTAATTGTCAATAAGAATGTAATTTACATAAATAAGTATATAGCTTCTCTTTGGAAATAATTTGAGCCCGGTTGCTACATATGATTATTTATACCTTTCTTTCTCACGCTTGTTTTGGTATCTACGATATGGTATACTCTATGAGTTAATGAGTGACTGTCTATTCTACAGAAAAACTGAGCAATGAAAGGCATGCGTTCCTGCCTCTTTTGAGCGTCCCTTTTTGTGTCGTCGTATCAATCGGCTTTCCTGGCTGATGTAAGGCAAGCGTACAGCATTTTTGTGCGTGACTGCCTTCCAAGCAGGCTGTCGCGGGTTCGAGCCCCGTCTCCCGCTCCCATCACCCAGCACGCCAGTTCTCGCCTGCGTTCACAGGAAGCAAGCGGTACTGGCTTTTTTCGTGGGCGTGTGCAAAAGGTGTTCAACGGACACCTGCCTTCATTTCTGGCAAGTACCTGCCTCGCGTTTCGCTCTCTGACAAAAGTGTTCGCGACCCTACATAGGCAGGTTGTTCGTCACTGGAACTGCTGCTGGAGCAACTATAACGCATGCCTTCGGAAAAAACAAGGGAGGCAGGTGTTCTCTCAGGGGTTCTGAGGAAAACTTTGGAAAGATCTGGCTTTTGAGCATTCGCATTGATACGGTAGACCCCCACTAAGATATTGTTGGCGAATGGGCTAGCAGAGAAATGTGAGATACTGGAGAAAAATAGGAAAGACTTGCAACCAGGAGGGAACCACTGTCGTTACAGCCACAAGCGATACCGCCAGTCCCAGAAGAAACAGCACGGGTAGCGCATGCCATTTTGCCGAAAGGAAATATCTGTATCCATATGCGGGATGAATTGGGAACATTTTTTCGCGACGAGGACTTTCTTGACGTGTTTTCCGACAAGGGACAACCAGCAGAATCAGCCTGGCGTCTAGCCCTGGTGATGCACTATGCCGAAGGGTTAACGGATAGACAGGCGGCAGAAGCCGTGAGAACGCGAATTGATTGGAAATACGCTGGTACCGTTTGGAAATCACTGATGCAGGCTTTGACTTTTCCGTGTTGAGTGAATTTCGCGGTCGTTTGCTGGCCAATCACGCTGAGGGCCGTCTGCTTGATAGAATGTTGTCTCAGTGCGCGAGAGCGAGGGTGGGTCAAAGAGCGAGGCAAACAACGAACCGATGCAACGCATGTGTCTTCCAGCCATTCGAGCGGTCAACCGTCTTGAATGCGTTGGAGAAACAATGCGCCATACGCTCAACATGCTCGCGGAAGTGGCTCCAGATTGGCTCATAGAGCACATGCAACCGGAGTGGGCAAAACGTTATCGGTCCCGTTTCAGTGACTTCCGCTTACCAAAAGAGGAGAAAGCACGAAGAGAGTTGGCAGAGCAAATCGGAGTTGATGGTCGAGACCTCTGGGAGAAAAACTTTGCGAGCCCCACTCATTGCTGGTTACGGGAAATACTGGCTGTAGAGACGCTGAGAAGGATCTGGATCCAACCGTATCATGCAAGCGAACAAGGGACCCCTTGGAGAAAAGATCAAGAACTGCCTCCATCAGCCCTGCTCATTCAATCTCCCTACGATATCGAAGCACGGAAAAGTCAAGAAGAAACAAACGGGATGGGTAGGATAGAAGGTGCATTTTACCGAAGGGTGTGATGCTGAGCAACCACATTTTATTTTGGAAGTCACAACCACTCCTGCGACGACTCCAGATGGAGATGTTCTGGAAGAGCTTCATGAGCGTTTAGCCGAAAAACAGGTGCATCCCAACCACCACCTGGTCGATACGGGCTATGTTGACGCCGAACTTCTGGCACAAAGCCAAAGGATCCATCAAATAGATGTCGTTGGGCCTGCGCTCGCCTTCCACGTCATGGTCATCAAAAGAAGCAGAACGCTTTGATCATAGCCAATTCAGCAGTGATTGGGAGGCCAAGAGCGTTCGGTGTCCTGCCGGACACACCAGCCGAGATGGGGGCATATCCCTGATAGACACGGAAAGCCGAGCCTTCGGATACGGTTTCCTGTAGCGATATGCCGATCGTGTCCACTTCATGCTCAATGTACACCAGTTCCAGCAAAAGTCCTTCTTCTGCGCCCAGATCAACAGAGCTTTCAGGCACTTCAAGAAGCGCGCGTGAAACACCAGAATGCGCGAGCACTCTATGCAAAACGTGCTGGTGTTGAAGGTACTATTGCACAGGCAGTGCGAACATGCGAGATACGAAGAACTCGCTACATTGGGCAAAACAAGCTGAAACTGCAAGCTCTTCTCACGGCTACATCTATGAATATGCTTCGGGCATGTCATTGGGTAGCAGAAGAGAAACTGGCAGCTACTCCTATCTCTTCTTTTGCGAAACTGGTCGCTTCTGTTCAGCAAGCAGCAGCTGCTTAGTTACAGCCCATTCGCCAACAATATCTTAGTGGAGCTCTACCCGAAAAGCGTTAAAAGAATGTAGGACATTTTTTCAGCATTTTCTTGAGCCGCTCTTCAGCTTTGCTGCGTAAACTCGCTACTACATAATCACTGCAAATTTCACACCGGTATCCAGTTCTACTACATGAACGTCACAGTTCAAGTTCGGCGCTCATCAACTGTTCTTCCGACGAATACTGGAGGCGGAAGCCGAGCTTCTTACAAACCTCTTGCATCCCCTGGTTTTCGGCATGGATATCACCCATGAGGCGCTGGAGTTTTTCGTCGTGGCCGACCTGGATCAGCCGACGCAGCAATTCGGTACCCAACCCCTTGCGCTGGAACTGGTCGGTGACGAGCATGGCAAACTCTGCCTCATTGGCACCATGGGCTTTAATTAAGCGGCCCACGCCAATAATCTCATCCTGCTCGGTCTGTGGGTTGTGGTAGTCGGCGACGAGTGCCATCTCCCGGTCATAGTCAATAAAACACATACCGACCAACTGCTCGTGGGCGATCCGCTGGCTCAGCCCGAGCATGTGCAGCCAGCGGAAATAGACGCTGCGATCCGAAAGCGTTTCGTGAAACTTGACCATGAGCGGCTCATCCTCCGGACGGATAGGGCGAAGCGTGACCGGGGTGCCATCAAGCAGCGTCCAGGGTTGCGCATACTGCAGCGGATAAGGGTGAATGGCAAGTGTGGGCAGCTTATCCGCGCTGATCTCCGGACTGTGCAATACCACTCGCGCATCGAGGGCGAGCAGCCGTCCCGGAGAGGCGAGCAGCGGGTTAATGTCTATCTCCTTAATCTGGTGCTGCTCTACGACAAGGTAACTGAAGCGTACCAGAAGCAGCTCAAGTGCGACCAGATCAACAGGTGGTCGTCCCCGCACCCCTTCCAAGGCGGTAAAGACGCGGGTCTGTTCCATCATTCGCCGCGCCAGGGTGGTAGTGAGCGGTGGGAGTGCTAAGGCGCGGTCTCGGTAGACTTCCACAAGTTGCCCGCCCGAACCGAAGAGGAGAACCGGGCCGAACTGCGGGTCGATGCTGCTGCCCAGGATGAGTTCGTAGCCATCCAGCGTGATCATCGGTTGGACGGTCACCCCCAGGAAATGCTCGGCCCCGACTTTGTCGCGGACCGCAGTTGCAATGGCGCGGTAGGCGTTGCGCACGGCGTCCGCCCCGGACAGATGTAGCTGCACGCCGCCCACATCGGTCTTGTGGGTAATCGTTTCTGAAAAGAGCTTGAGCACGACCGGGTAGCCGATGGCCTCCGCACACGTGATGGCCTCGGTTTCGCTGGTGGCGACTCGCGTCTCGACCGTTGGGATGCCATAGGCGGCCAGAAGCTGCTTGGATTCAACCTCGGTGAGCAGAGTCCGACTCGACTGGCGGGCGGTTTCAATCAGCTTCGAGGCCAGGGCATGGTCAGGCCCGCCTTTGTCGAGTTCCAGGAAAGGGAGCGGTGTTTCATAGACGCTGCGCAAGTTGGAGCTGTAGCGCCACATGTAATCAAATACCTGGGCAGCGGTGTCTGGATAGGGGAACGTGGGGATACTTGCCCGGTTCAAAATCATATTACCGCTGGCTACTTCCGCCCCACCCATCCAGCTGGCGAGGATAGGTTTGCCGGTAATCGTGGCGTAGTGCTTCAACTGCTCGGCGGTCAGGGTTGGGTCGGTCATTGCCTGAGGGGTCAAGATGACCAGCAAGCCGTCGCTGTTCGGGTCTTGCGCCGCTATCTCAAGCGCCTTGGCGTAGCGTTGAGGATCGGCATCGCCTAGAATGTCCACCGGGTTGCTGTGGCTCCAGTGCGCCGGGAGCATCTGGTCGAGCGCGGCGAGAGTTTGGGGTGACAATGCAGAAAGTTGGCCCCCAGCACTTATCAAGGCATCGGTGGCAAGTACCCCTGGACCTCCCGCGTTGGTCAAGATGGTGAGGCGCGGTCCCAGGGGGCGCGGCTGCTTGGCAAGCACTTCGGCCATAGAGAAAAGCTCGTCGATGCGGTTGACGGTCAGCACCCCGCTGCGGCGGCAGGCCGCTTCGAACACTTCGTGGCTGCCAGTTAACGCGCCGGTATGTGAGGCCGCCGCCTGTGCCGCCGCCTGAGTGCGACCGGCTTTGAGAATGATGATCGGCTTAGTACGGGCGACTTCCCTGGCCGCGGAGAGGAAAGATCGGGCATCTCCGATGGTCTCCATGTAGATGATGATGCTTGTGGTCTGCTGATCGCTCCCCAGGTAATCAATGAGGTCGCCCCAGCCCACGTCCATCATTGAACCAATGGAGATGAAGGCACTGAAACCAACGTTTTCGCTCAGGCTCCAATCCAGCACTGCGGTGCAAAGGGCACCGCTCTGGCTGATGAAGGCTACATTGCCGGGCCGGGCCATGGCACCGGCAAAGGTGGCGTTGAGGCCGGTTAGCGGACTCATCACGCCAAGGCAGTTGGGCCCGATGATGCGCAGTTTCCCCCGGCGTGCCTGCTCCAGGATCTGCTGCTCCATCCTGGCACCCACTGCGCCGCTTTCCTTGAAACCAGCCGAAATGATAATCGCCCCTTTGACGCCAGCCTCGACACACTCGGCAATAATCCCTGGCACGGTCGAGGCGGGCGTGACAATGACCGCGAGATCGACCTGCTGGGGCAGGGCGGAAAGGCTTGGGTAAGCTTTGATGCCCAGGACGCTGGCGCGTTTGGCATTGATGGGAAAAACCGTTCCCCCGAATGGATTGCTGATCAGGTTCCAGAGGATTGTACGCCCGACGCTGCCTGCTTTTTCCGTCGCCCCAACGACCGCGATGCTCTTCGGCTCGAAGATGGCATTGAGGGGATGGCGCTGCTTGTAGCGAAAAACGGTGGTGGGGGATACCATGCCGGGGGTAGGAGCGGCGAATGGTCCTCCCGTTTTAATTGTATCCATAACTCTCCAGGTCCTTTCATGTAACTAACCCGATGTACTACCAGGCAAGCTTTCTCTGGCTTCCGGATGCATGCGCGGATGTTTTACTGACGCCCTTTCGCACCGCCGAGCGGGTTTGGGCAAGGTGATCTCTGGCATCAGTATACTCGGCTGTTGCGCGTGGTACTTCTGCATACGATGGCAGTCCTCTGAGGCTACGCCTGCCATAGCAGGTGTAACCCGTCGGTTGTAAGACCAGCGCAGACGACTGTTCGTCCAGGTTATATCGAAGACCAGCCGTGCCGAGATGCGAGCCTGCTTAACTTCCTCCATAGCCGCATTGACCTGCTCGAGGTGCCGCGTCTCATACATCACTTTCGTCCTACCGGCGGCGTGCAGTTGGTCTACTTCCGCCAGATCAAAGGGTGTGCCAACAATCGAGCCGACGATCTTAATCCCGCTGAGCACCGTCTCGAAGATCGGAACCTGGTAGTAGTTCTTTACCATGCCCTCTATTCTTTAGGATATTCATGAAGCGTTAAACAAAGCGTTACGCAGGCGTTAAATGAACTTTCTGTGTCTGACCTTTTCGCTTCTGCCAGGCAGGAGATCAGCAAGGAGGGACGGTTTCAGCCTGGTGCAGATGCCGACACGATAAAGAGGGCGGCCAAAAAGGTCTTTCGCCAAATGAAATTGTCTCTTGCTGCTCAAGGCAGCAAGAGACAACTCGTTCCCTGAGCAAAAAGACGACGTGAGAGTTTATGACCGCGGAACAGGTGCCGTCGTTGGTTGAACCATCGTTGGTTGAGCACGGAACCAGGTTCCCGGTTTCCAAGGCAACCCTAACGCAGGCAGTAGCCAACGATCCAAACCGATCCATCCGCAGACTCTCCACGAGAAGCACAGGAATAAGCCAAGCATCCCCAGAATAGGATTCACACTGACTGTGCCAGCGAGGAGGTAATTCAGGTTCATCAATACCCCAAAACCCGCCGCGAGCCCCGTCAGTATTCCTAAGAGGAGACCTAATCCCACCGCCAATTCTCCCCAGCTCACCATAAACGAGAATAATCCCGCGTTAGGAAGCACAAAATGCTGTAAAAACCATGCATACCATCCTTGGACCGCTGGATTCGCGCCAGAACTTTTTGCTAACGCACCAGCGGCAAAACCTGACAGTGCTTTTCCGCTTGTTCCCCAGGCAGGAGAGGTAATCTTTTCCCAGCCGGCAAGCAGCCATTGCGTGCCAACGTACATGCAGACGACAAACCAGAGCTCAGAAGAGCCCTCTGAACCAAGGAAAAACTTCGAGATCGCTGGTTCAGGGAACCTTTCAGTCGAAGGAACCGCCACTAAAGCTGACCGCTCTTGGGCGTATTGAACGAAAGCCAAAATCAGTGCGAGGAGAAACAGGATGAGCAAAGCCACATCCCAATAGTCATTCGCAGTGACACCAGCCACATTCAAGATGATATGAACAATCGTCCATACTCCTGCAAGGACAACAATCAGCATACCCCACCTGAAAGGCGCATTCAATTGACGTAACATGGACCTCTTCTCCTTTACGGAAATGTTCTTGTGGCAGATTTCACCTCCGAGAAATTAAAGCGAAATTGTGTTCGTTTAGAGCGATTTTTGCAGTAATCCAGTCTTACCGCATATAGTATATACATGATCGAAACTGTCGGAGTAGTATGCACTCGAGCCACTTCGCCTGCACATCCATTCCTCTTTATCTCCTTCCCCATCCTCTTGATCTGGATCCTCCTCCGCCACTGACAGCGTGTAAGATGGCGAGGAGAATACAGGCGCCGATAAAGGCAATCACAATACTCATGATTAAGCTAGAGGAGCCTCCTAGCCCCAGGAATCCGGCCAACCACCCTCCGATGAAGGCCCCGATCAGGCCAACGACGATATCGCCGATCAGCCCATAACCGCCCCCACGCATTACCCGGCTCGCGAGAAAGCCAGCAACCAACCCGACAAGCAACCACAAGAGCACATTGGTCAGACTAAGATGAATAGTAGCAAGCACAAATGTTGCAAGTGTCATGATCGAATCCTTTCCTTGATACCGACGTATCGTTCTCCACGCTTTCTATCGCTCCGTTGGCCTTGCTTGGCCTGAGGAGGAAAGCTATATTCTGCTTTAAGTGTATCCAGGGTGCGTTATAAAAAGCGTTAAATGCAGTCCCTCCCTGTTCAACTGCCTGCTTGCTGGCTACATAGAGTGCTCGTTCACAAAATTGGAGGATTACCGAGGCCTGGACGGTTCATTGACACGAGAGCTGTTCAGTGGCTCATGGATGGGTACGCTGATCTCGTGCTGCATGAGCTGGATCAATGGAGCCAACAAGTCGAGGGGCAGCGGGAAGATGATGGTCGAATTCTTCTCCACCGCGATCTCGGTCAGCGTTTGCAGGTAGCGCAGTTGCAGGGCAGCGGGCTGCGAGCCGATCACTGCGGCGGCCTGCGCCAACTGGGTCGAAGCCAGCAGTTCCCCCTGGGCATGGATCACTTTGGCACGCTTCTCCCGCTCGGCCTCTGCCTGTTTGGCCATGGCACGCTGCATGGACACCGGCAGCTCTACGTCCTTGATCTCGACCGCCGTCACTTTCACCCCCCAGCGCTCCGTCTGCTCGTCAATGATCATCTGGAGATCGCCGTTGATCTTCTTGCGCTCGGCCAGCAGTTCATCCAGTTCCGACTGACCCAACACGTTGCGCAGTGTCGTCTGACCAATCTGCGTGGTCGCCTGGTTGAAATTCACCACATTGACCACCGCTGCAGTCGGGTCGGTGACGTAGAAGTAGAGCACCGCCGTCACCTTGATCGTGACGTTATCGCGCGTGATTACCTCTTGCGGGGGCACCGTGAGCGTGACAATACGCAGGTCGACTTTGACCATGCGGGAAATGAGCGGGGGCACCAGGAAGAGGCCCGGACCCTTCGCCCCAGTCAAACGTCCCAAGACGAAGATCACGCCACGCTCGTACTGCTGCACCACGCGAATAGCGGAGAGGGCGAGGATAACCAGTACCAGCACGACGACACCAACCACAAACAACACGAGTAGATTCATAGTAAGCCTCCTTGTAGCTTTCACAACTGGAGAAGAGTGGCTGCTCACGGCGCAGTTCATCGATACAGCGGTGACGTGCGACCTGGCATAACCACCCTTTGAGCGTCCCCTCCGGTACCAGTGTGGGTAACGAGCGGTACAATTGGAGGAAGACATGTTGCAAGATATCGTGCGCGAGATGCTCGTCGCGCACCAGGTGGCAGATCAGCCGCAAGAGGAAGGTGCTGTAGCGGTCGACCAACATTTCGAACGCGCCTTGATCGCCGTGGTGCGCTTGTTGAACCAGGACGTCATCGGTCAGGTGCGAGTGGTGCTTGTGTGGCGCGAGATGCGTTTGCATACCGTCCCCCTCTTTTCCCAGGCTCAATTGTCTGCTTGCTGGCTCGTCTCGACGAACCAGAGCCATTTGTCGATGCCACGCCCGATCTCGGTAAAGATGGCAGCTGTATCGGCGTCCTGCAGGAGCGTCGCCTGCTCGCTGGCGTAGCGTGCGTGCCTGCCGAAGTCGGTGAGCGTCGTCGCCAGCGCATCACTGGGGCCGTTGCCAACGGGAGTCGCAAGCGAATACCCGTCGAGCGCAGACCGCCCGGCGACCGCATGTGCCGATCCCTCAGCTGTGCCACCAAGCTGCACGATCCGCTCGGCGATCAGGTTCGCATACTCCCCCACTTCCTTGGCAACCTTGTCGAACAACTCGCGATGGGCCATGAAGGTGGGCCCTTTGACATTCCAGTAGGCTTGCCTGCTTTGCAACTGTAGATCGATGGCGTCGGCTAAGCGGCGGTTCAACATCTCAATCCGTTTGGCCTGCTGCTCTTCGGGCAGGGCATCGTTTTTCCTGGACATGGCAGATTTCCTTTCACTCACGTAGCGCATTGTGTGATAATAGAGAGGGTATATTTGATGATCGACGTGAAACGCTCTGACATCTTTCTATTCCTTACAATAGGTATTTTGTTTTTTAAAGTGAGTCAGTTCTCTTCCCTCTATCATTTCTGATTGTATAGTAGCAGCAGAGCGTTATAAGGAACGTTAAATGGGCGAATTATCCTTCACATTACTGGGTCCGCCGGAAGTGCGCCATGCCGATCAAGTGCTGCTGTTCTCCACGCGCAAGGAACTCGCGTTGCTTATCTATCTGGCGGTGGAAGGTCGCCTCCATTTGCGCAAGACCCTCTCCGAACAGTTTTGGCCAGAAGGTGATGCGATGCATGGCCGGGCAGCCCTGCGTATTAGCTTGCTCCATCTGCGCCATCTGCTGGGTGAGACTACTGAGGAGGGTGCGATACCTCACCTTCTCATCAAGCGCGATACCCTCGGCCTGAATCTCACCTCCGCTCTCGACCTCGACCTCCATATCCTCCACGAAGCCTGGCGGCTCTCACACGAGTCGACCCCTACGGCTCTGACCATGTCCGAAAGCGAACGTCACAGCCTACTCGCCCGGCTCCAACGCGCGGCCAGCCTCCCGCGTGGTGAGTTCCTGGAGGGCTTCTCGCTGCGCGATGCCCCCGCCTTCGACGACTGGGTACGTTTCCAACGTGAATACTGGCACCTGCACACCAACGAGATCTTCGACCGGCTCTCCCACCTCCAATTTGAAGCGGGCGAGCTAGAACCTGCCATGGCAACGGTCAGCCGCTGGCTCGTCCTCGCTCCGTTGCATGAGGACGCCTACCAGCGCCTGATGCGCCTGTACTTCGCTGCCGGGGACCGGGCCGCTGCACTGCATGCCTACGACATGTGCCGGGCGAGGCTAGCCGCAGGCATGCAGACCGAACCGACCCCGGCAACCGCGGCACTGGCTAGCCGCATGCGGGCGGTGGCACCTCCTCCACACAAGCAGGCGTCTATACCACAGGCCTCACTTTCCCTGGCAATGCTCCTCGACGGCCCGCTCCTGGGACGGACGGCGGAATTGAGCACGTTGATCAGGGTCTACCATAGCGCACAGCGAGGTCAGACGCAGGTCGTGTTGCTGGAAGGGGAGCTCGGCATTGGCAAGACGCGGCTAGCGACCGAATTCCTGGCCTGGGCAGAGGTAGAGGGAGCAGACGTGTTGCAGGCACAGGCTTTTGAAACCGGTGGCCAGTTGCCCTATCGGCCCGTGATCGAGGCCCTGCGCCCACGCATCGAGCGGGAGAATGCCCCGGACGACCTGCTTTCAGACCTGTGGTTGGCGGAGCTCGCACGCCTGCTCCCCGAATTGTGCGACCGCTACCCGGACCTGCCTGCACCTTCAGGTGACAAGTCAGGAACACGCACCCGGCTGTTCGAAGCGGTCTCTCGCCTGGGACAGGCCCTGGCGGCACGGACCCCGCTGGTCTTGTTCATCGATGATGTGCAGTGGGCGGATGCCGCTTCGCTCGATATATTGCATTACCTCGCACGACGCTTCGCGGAGAGCGAGACACCTGCCCTCCTGCTGCTGGCAATGCGCGTGGGGGAGGGAGAGATGAGGCCCACGCTTGCCGAGTGGCGCACAGGTATGGAACGGGGCATGCATCTGACGCGCTTGCAGCTCGGCCCTCTCGCTAGCGAAGATATCCTGCGCCTGCTTCAGACGCTCGGGAGGACAAGAGGCGAGAGGCGAACGGTGGACCTGGAACGCTTTGGTCGGTGGCTCTTTGCTGAAACGGAGGGGCAACCGTTCTATGTGATAGAAACGCTCAAGGTCTTGTTCGAGCGTGGAGCACTCGCCGCACGCCCAAATGCGGATGGTGGATGGACGATTGACTTTACGGTCGCTATGGAGCATGAGATGGTGGTCCGTGGATTCTTCCCGCCCAGCGTGCGCGAAGTCATCGTGGCTCGGCTGGAGCGACTCACGCCGCATGCCCTGGCACTGCTGGTAGCAGGAGCCGTCCTCGATCAGAGAATCACCTTTGCGTTGCTGTGTCAGGTAGCCGATCTCACAGAACAGGACGGACTCCCTGCCCTGGACAAGGTGCTGCACAGTGGTCTGCTCCTTGAGTCGGAGCGCCGGGGAGGGCCAATGGCTGATGGGCACTACGCATTCGCGCATCCAAAGATCCGTGCGGTGGTCTATGCTGAGGCGGGCGAGGCTCGGCGGTCCGTCTATCACCGCCGTGCATTGGAAGCCTTGCAAGCAGCGGTGCCTCCAGCGGAACTGGCCTACCATGCCCTGGCTGCTGGACTTGCGGAACCAGCCTTCCACTGGAGTCTCGCGGCAGGCGACGAGGCACTGCGGGTGGTGGCCGTGAGCGGGGCTATCTCCTTCTACGAGCAAGCACGGCATCTGCTGACCGAGCATTCGCATGGGCTTGAACTGGGAGCCATGCTCCCTGCGTCGGAGATCGAGCATCTCTACACCCACCTGGGCCGGGCGTATGAACTGAATGCAGAGTGGGAGAAGGCCCGGGCGGTGTATACCTCGATGCTTGTGTACGCACAAGCTGCACGCCAGCCAGGAATGGAGAGCGCGGCCCAGAGCCACCTGGCGACCCTGAGCGCGCAGTAGTCCTCCACGGTGGCGCGATCCGGGCGGTGACCTGCTACCCTTGACAGAGCAGAGACGAAGCACGCACACACTGTTCCATTCCTCCAGTTCGGCGTCGATGACCATCCTCTGTTCCTTTGTCCCATGTTTTAACGCTTTATTTAACGCTGTGCGGTTAGTATGCTAGAGAGGGTGTACATATTGTTGCACAGCAGAAGATGAAAAGGAGCACTCTTATGTTTCAACGTATATTGGTCCCGCTGGATGGATCGCAGCGAGCTGAGCGAGCGGTGCCGACAGCAGCCCGCATCGCGCATGCCACCAACGGCACGGTCGTGTTGCTCCAGGTGGTCAGCCAGCCTGTTGAATATCTGAGCAGTTTTGCACTAGCCCCAATGGTAACGGATGAGTCGATCGAACAGGAGCTAGCTGAAGCGAAGAGCTACATTGCTGCACTTGCCGAATCCGCGATCTTGCGAGGGCTTGATGTCCGGACAGAGGTTCAGTTTGGTCTGGCAGGAGAGCAGATTCTTGGTGTCATCGAGTCGCTGGCGGTTGACCTCGTCGTCCTGTGCAGTCACGGGTGGACCGGGTTCAAGCGTTGGGCCCTGGGAAGCGTAGCCCATCGGGTCATCCATAATAGCCATGTGCCTATGCTGATCTTGCGCGAAGGGGGACCGTCGCTTCCCGTGATGCACGCGGATGCCGCTCGCCCGCTCTGTAGCATGGTCGCCCTTGATGGCTCCCCACTGGCAGAGACGGCCCTGCTTCCCACCGCACATCTGATCGCCGCGCTGGCCCAGCCTTCGCAAGGAGTGGTGCATCTTATGTATGTGATCAAGCCGCTTACCTCCGCTGCTGATGAGGGTGTCTTTCCCCACCATGAAGCCGAGGTAGCGCAACGGGCGCAAGAGTATCTGAAAGGTGTGCGGGAGCGCCTGCTGGCGCAGACGAGCGACCTCAACCTCCTGGTGACGTGGTCTGTCACGCGTGCTCAAGATGTCGCGGAGACTCTGGTGGTCACTGCGGAAGAGAAGCTGGGAGGCCCACAGGAGAACAACTGCGATGTCCTCGCCATGGCAACGCATGGCCGTGGGGGAGTCGCACGCTGGGTCATGGGAAGTGTGACCGAACGCGTCCTCCAGGCCACAACATTGCCGATGCTGGTGGTACGCCCCCTTCAGGCAGACTCTCATTCTTGATCAACTCGTGGCAGAAAACAGGCGACAGAAAGTGCTATCTGCCACGAGTCGAGCCGTCGAAACTGACACGCCCACGCTCGTGCATAGTAAGCCTACTGGGTGAACCCCATAGAGGCGTATCCTTGTGGTCTCCCTGGGAGACTGGGCTGACGACATCTCTTACATTCATAGGGGAGCATCTATGGGGGTTCACCCGCTCGGTTAGGCTCCGCCTTCGTACTTAAATGAGAGCTCCATCTTCACACGGTATGTCAAGGTCTTTCCATCAATATGGACATCCTGCTCGATGATACGAGCGACCCGTAGATCTCGCAGCGTCCGTGATGCCTCCGCAATGGCGGCTGCTGCCGCCTTGTCCCATGACTCAGTGCTGGTGCCTACCAGCGCGACTACCTTGTACACGCTTTCTGCCATGATGTTGTTCCTTTCGTTCACATAACAAATGACACAGGAGGAAAGAGACAGGTTTCATGCTGCCTCCCCCTCTTCGCTCTGCCGCATTGTCATTATACGCTATCAAACTCCTGAAAGGCCCTCTGCACCCCTGAATTATGGGTTGTGTTGCAAGAATCAGGATATAAGTTTATGTCAGGCATATTTCCTCAATCTCTCAGTCCTATTTTTCCATGACGGAATACCCCTTGACAAAACAACGGTTCTTCGTGTACCATCTGTATGGATGGTAAGGAGATGGTACCATGACTGAACTTGAGAAAACCGAGAAAATCACAATCAACCTGGGACTCGTGGATTTAGGGCAGATCGACTTGCTGGTGCAGGAGGGCTTTTATTCCAACCGCACCGACTGTATCCGCACGGCCATCCGCACGCAACTCGCCACCCATGCGGAGGTGGTCAAGCGCACGGTGGCACGCAAGACGCTGGTGCTCGGTGTACAGCACTACACGCGCCGTGATTTGGAGGCGGTGCGTGCCGCTGGCCAAACGGTGCAGATCAATGTGCTCGGTCTGGCCAGTATCGCTGAGGATGTCTCCCCAGAACTGGCTCTGGCGACCATTGACTCGGTCGTTGTACTAGGAGCTTTCCGGGCCAGTCTTGCGGTGAAGGCGGCACTGGCAGACCGCATTACATAAGCTGTGCGGTGGGTCATGCCTCAGACAACTGTGTGCTCATCGCTGCCACAGATACACCAGAACCAGGGCAATACTATCACGGTGACGCTGGGCGTCACCATGGAAGGAAAGCATGAACGATCGTATGCAGGCCGCAATGGCCGAAGTCACGCGCCTCACGCGCCTTGGCCAACTTGCGAAGGCGACCGAAATTATTCAGCGGGCCCTTGGAAGTGTGTCGGCCAGCGGTATGTCCACGGCTGGACCTGGCAGTGCCGATGCACCCATCGATGCAGAGTTCCGCGTTGTTGATGACTCCCCACCTTCAACACAGACATCGGTATCGGGCATAATCCCACGGCTCGGAGTACCTCCGCGATCTGTGTGGCCGCGTCCTGCCACGGCATCAGATGTGTTCTCCTCTGATGCGCTGCACTTGCTTGACAACATGCGTCCTGCCACAGGAGGCGTGCGCCCGGTCAGGCCAGAGGTCGTATCCTCTTCAGCCCGTGCTGGAGGGCAGTTTGTTGATAGGGTCTACACCACTACGGGTGGAACACGCTCCTACAAGCTCTACATCCCGAGCGGCTATACAGGACAAGCAGTGCCCCTGGTGGTGATGCTTCACGGCTGTACCCAGACGCCCGTTGATTTTGCCGCTGGCACACGCATGAATGTGCTTGCTGAAGGCAAGACGTTTCTCGTGGCGTACCCTGAGCAAGCCCCTTCGGCCAATGGCTCGAAGTGTTGGAATTGGTTCCAGGCGACTGACCAGCAACATGGTACAGGCGAGCCGTCCCTTATCGCTGGGATCACCCAGCAGATTATGCGCCAGTATCATGTCGATGCCAGCCGGGTCTACGTGGCCGGGCTGTCGTCAGGCGGAGCCATGGCCGCGATCATGGCGGCGACGTATCCCGACCTCTATGCCGCCGTCGGCGTGCATTCCGGCCTCGCCTACGGTGCTGCACGGGATCTTCCCTCCGCATTCGCGGCAATGAAACAGGGGCCACCTCAGTATACGCAGCTGCCCAACCGGGTCATCCCGCTGATCGTGTTCCATGGGGATCACGATAGAACCGTCGCCCCGATCAACGCGGACCATGTGATCGAGCAATGGCTTCAGATGGCCAACGATGGGGCCGATACCATGCACAGGTCCGCACGAGAGGTGACGGTTGAACCAGGGCAGCTATCAGGCGGACATGCCTACACCCGCTGTATCTACCGCGACACCAGGGGGCAGGCCATCATGGAGAAGTGGGTGGTTCATCAGGCGGGTCATGCCTGGTCAGGAGGGAGTCCCGGTGGTTCCTATACCGATCCTAAGGGACCTGACGCCTCTGCCGAGATGGTGCGCTTTTTCACCGAGCATCCCAGAAAGAGGTAAGTCTCGTCCTGTGTGTTGGCTGACCGGTACAGCACGTCTTCGGACACCTCATCGAGTCACGAGCATCCTTCATCTGGGATACTTTATGTTTCAAGAGAAGAGCTGAGGGATGGGGAATGTTCTCCCTCTCAACAAGGCGAGGGAATTGGCCTCATCTGAGACCAGTTCCCTCATTTCTTCCTTGAAGATGTCGTACAAAGAGCTTTACAATTTGATGCAGACCGACTTGACCTCGGTGTAGTTTTCAAGCACCTCATGTCCCATCTCTCGGCCCCAACCAGACTGCTTGTAGCCACCAAAGGGCATGGCCGCGTCAAACACGTTGTAGCAGTTGATCCACACCGTCCCTGCATTGAGGTGCGCGGCGAGCATGTGCGCCTTGCTGAGATCTTTTGTCCAAATGCCTGCTGCCAAACCGTACATCGAATCATTGGCAAGGGGGAGAATCTCCTCGAGTTCCTTGAACGGCAAGGCGACCACGACCGGTCCAAATATCTCTTCCTGGACCACTTGCATCTCCTGCTTCGCATGAGCTAGCACCGTCGGCTCGAGAAAGTAGCCCTGCTCACCGTACCTGTGCCCACCACTGAGTGCCGTCGCCCCACTGGCGAGGCCAGATGCCACATAGTCAGAGACGAGGCGCAATTGATGATCGGATATCAGCGGCCCCATTTGTGTCGATGGGTCGAGGCCTGGGCCGACCCTGATCTTCCTGGCATGCTCAGCGACGCCCTCGACGACCTGGTCATACACTGCTTCCTCAACGTAGAGACGCGAACCAGCGCAGCAGACCTGTCCCTGATTGAAGAAAATGGCATTGGCAGCACCTCGAATGGCGACGTCCATGTCCGCGTCTTTCAGGACAATGTTGGGCGACTTGCCACCCAATTCAAGCGAGACCTTCTTGAGGTTGCCTGTCGCGGCATGCACGATCTGCTTGCCCACTTCCGTTGAGCCGGTAATGGCGATCTTGTCCACATCAGGATGAGCGGCCAGTGCTGCCCCTGTCGTCTGACCAGGGCCGGTCACGATGTTCACCACACCTGCCGGGAAACCTGCCTCGATGAACAGCTCTCCGAGCCTCAAGGCTGAGAGTGGCGTCAGCGATGCTGGCTTGAGGATGATGGTGCATCCTGCTGCGAGTGCTGGACCCAATTTCCAGGCGGCCATAAGCAAGGGGAAATTCCACGGAATGATCTGACCAACGACTCCGACAGGCTCTCGTAGCGTATAAGCGAAGTACTTGCCAGGCATGGAGATGGGAATGGTGTTCCCTTCAATCTTACTAGCCCAGCCCGCCATGTAGCGGAACAGATCTACAGCCAGGGGGACATCAGCCGCACGGGCTTCCGTGATGGGCTTGCCATTATCAAGCGATTCAAGTTGGGCAAACTCCTCACTATGCTGCTCAAGCAGTTCAGCAACCCTCCAGATATAGCGTCCCCGCTCAGAAGGGGTCATGGTGCGCCAGGGGCCACCATCAAAGGCTCTACGTGCCGCCCGAACGGCCCGATCAATATCTTCTTTGTCGCCCTCAGCGACCTGGGCGATGATCTCACCCGTCGCTGGATTGTAGACCGGGAAGACGTGGCCAGAAGCGGCTTCGATCCACTCCCCGTCGATGAGCAGCTTGTGAGGCTGGGCTAAAAACTGGGCAACTTCTCGTGACATGGTGATCTCTACAGAGGAAACGGTCATGTTCTTGACTCTTTCTGCTGTTCTTCGTTGGCGAACAGCTCTACTTTTAACTGACTCCTCGCATACAGCCTGACCTGCGCGAACGTATGATCAGGTGAAGTCGAACAACAGTAGTTGTATGGTAAGTCAGGTTTTCGTGCGGTCTCCGAAATGTCAGAACACCGTAGTGTTGTATCCCTGGCTCCTCGTCTAATCGACAGAGGGGATGTTTCGTGGCCTTACTGGGGTAGCACAGAAGAAGGGAAGTACCGAAGCCGCTTCTGATGGAAGAAATAGCGTTGTAGATGCTTCTGTTCCTCTTCTAGTATATCACAGTTTTTTTGATATAGTCAATACATAAAAAATAGTGATAGTTAATTATTTATAGTGAACAAGAAGGAGATCGAAGGGAAACGCTCGTTATGCTGTACATCCCGACGGTTCCGGGATGTGCGCTGGGAGTAACAGCAACTTCGGAAGAGGAAGCAGGATAAATGGGCTACTGGAGCGAGGAAGGAGGAGTTTTCCATACAAAGTCAGAACACCTACCAACGTTGGTAAGTGTTCTGATTATCGCACTACTTGCCGCCAAACGAAGTTAGTCCAATGGTCGTTCTTGTTGTTGCGGGTAACTGTACTGCTTCTCACCTTCGTAATACGCCTCGGTTGACTGTTGAGGTGGTAGCTGATATTCTTGCTCGTTCATCTGATACGGAGGTTGCTGCTGCGGTAGAGATGAGAGAGGAGTCGCTTGTTTGTTCTTCAGCAAACGCATCACGAGCCAAACGACTGCTACTATGATCGCCAGACAGACAAGCACTCCAATGATCATCATCCATCCGCCGACCATCCCTCCACCACCATAATTTCCGTTCATCATATCCATATTCTTTCTTCATCGCTTGGAAATAAAGCACTTAATTCTAAGTGCTTCCCTAGTAAATATAGACGTATGAGTAGATACTTTAGTTTCATTACTCAACCACTTCATGATATGCTGAAAAATACGTCCATAGACTAGCAGCTTCTCTGCTGAGGAAGAAACGATAGCTGCCGAGAGCGACATTTATAAGGAGCATTCAGGTAGCTTCGGGCTCCACGAGCAAATGGTGTCTGTGAACGCTTCCTGGGGAGTGTAAGACAAGAATGCTTGGGTCATTCCTGATCTTGCATGAGAAGCACCTCTCCCTATAGAAGCGGAAAGGTCAGACACAGATGGTTCATTTAACGCTTTGTTTAACGCTCCATGAGTATTCTTAAGAACAGGGAAATAATTGTCGGTTAGCTTTCTTATGTCGCCATTTCCTGAAGATTAAGAGGAATGGTGCTACATTTTCTGGATGTTAGGTCTATATGTAGAGCCAGGAGCGACACTGCGATGAACGAAATTTTGTGATGGAAGTGAGAGATGAGACACGCGCTTGAGAGTGTTTTGTGATTTCTCCTCGATATGCTCTTCTCAGAGGCAAACGACGATAGCTAGTGAGAAAGGAAGAAACTTATGACCTTCGAGAGTACTCGTGCCTACGATGCCTTGCATCCTTACTTTCACCAACGGGTGCGTTCTAATGAACCGCTCGCACAGCATAGTTCCTTTGACGTTGGCGGCTCAGCTGATCTGTGGCTCTCGCTTGAAACACGACAGGAAATAAATGATCTGATTAACCTGTGTGGACAACAGCACTGGCCCTTGTTGCTCGTAGGTGCTGGTTCCAATATCCTCTACGCGGACGCAGGCGTGCGAGGGGTTGTGGCAAGTATCGCCCTGCAACACTATTACATCGAAGAGCAGCCTGATGGATCAGCCCTCCTTATTGCCGAACCAGGTGTTCGTTGGGCACACCTGCTCAAGGAACTAATCCCGCAGGGGTGGGGTGGGCTGGAATTCGGGATAGGCATTCCTGGCACGCTGGGTGCAGGAATTATCAGTAATGTAGGAGCGCACAACCAGGAGTTAGGGCAGGCTTTGGAATGGATCGAGGAACTCGATGCTCGTGCCTATAATCGTGAAATGATGGACCCCCCAGTTTCCCCTGTGACCGTGCTTTCCCGCTACCAACGCGACGATTTGGACCTGGGGTATCGTCACAGCCGATTTCGTGAGCAGCGGTTGACCCACGTTGATCCGCGTGGTCAGTTGGTTCTCCCACCACGAGGTCTGATTGAGCCCGCGGAACTGATAGTGACGCTCGCCTTACGCCTGCATCGGCAAGACCCTGCTGTTTTAGAATCCCTTCTTGCGCAACATGCACGAGAGCGCGAACAGGATGATCCTGCTCAACGACACCTCGGTTCGATTTTTAAGGACCCTGCTGGACACTCCGCAAGGACCCTGCTTGAGCAAACAGGCGTAGCGGGAAGAAGGCATGGCGACGCACAAATCTCTGAACGCAACGCGAACTATATCGTGAATCTGGGGAGAGCCAATGCATCTGATATTGCGACTCTCATTGTGGAAGCGCATCAGGAGGTTCTCACACGTCATGGTATGGGTCTCGCGTTGAATGTCGAACTGCTAGGAGAGTGGCAATTCACATGACCAAACACAGCACGCCTGGCCGGATCAAAAATGTGATACGTATGTGCTACAACAAGGGTCGCCCTACAAGATGATGGAGGCAAAGAGCTATGGAACGTACCTGGGTAACAGTGGAGGGCAACGAGGCGGTAGCGAACGTTGCACATGCACTCAGTGAAGTAATTGCAATTTATCCAATCACACCTTCAACACCGATGGGAGAACTGGCGGATAGTTGGTCCGCGGCAGGGCGTCCTAATCTGTGGGGAACGGTACCACTGGTGGTGGAGATGCAATCGGAAGGGGGTGCTGCCGGTGCTATCCATGGGGCGCTACAGACGGGTTCGCTGGCAACCACCTTCACGGCATCACAGGGATTGCTGTTGATGATTCCAAATATGTACAAGATTGCCGGTGAACTCACGTCGGTGGTATTTCATGTGGCGGCCCGCTCACTTGCGACGCAGGGGCTCTCGATCTTTGGTGATCACTCGGATGTGATGGCGACACGCGCTACTGGCTTTGCCATGCTGGCCTCCAATTCGGTGCAGGAGGCGCAGGACCTGGCACTGATCGCCCATGCTGCTACGCTGGAGGCGCGTGTGCCTTTCCTGCACTTCTTTGATGGATTTCGCACTTCACACGAAATTGATAAAATTGAGCAAGTAACCCATGAAGACGTGCAGACTATGATCGATGACTCACTCGTGCAGGCCCACCGGACACGGGGGCTTTCACCTGATCACCCCTTTATTCGCGGCACGGCACAGAACCCCGATGTGTACTTCCAGGCGCGAGAAAGCGTGAACCCCTATTACCAGGCTTGTCCGGCGATTGTACAGCAGGCAATGGATACGTTCGCCAGCCTGGTCGGACGACACTATCACCTGTTTGATTATGTCGGGGCACCGGATGCGGAGCGTGTGATTGTCGTGATGGGTTCGGGGGCTGAGACTGTTCAGGAAACGGTGGATTAACTCATGAAGCGTGGCGAGAAAGTGGGAGTGCTGAAAGTGCGCTTGTTCCGCCCGTTCTCGGTGGCACATTTCCTGCAAGCATTGCCGCGCACGGTCAAGGTGATCGCTACACTGGATCGTACCAAGGAACCGGGGAGCATCGGGGAGCCACTCTACCAGGATGTGGTGACTGCCCTGAGCGAGGGGTGGAGCAGGGGAAATGGCCACTCGTTCCCGCATAGTATCGGCGGACGCTATGGGCTTTCCTCGAAGGAATTTACCCCTGGCATGGTCAAGGGCATTTTTGACGAGATGCTCAAAGCTGATCCGAAACAGCACTTTACGATTGGTATCAACGACGATGTGACCCACAGCAGCCTGGACTACGACGCTACCTTTTCTACTGAACCTGAGGACACGGTGCAGTGCGTGTTCTGGGGTTTAGGCTCAGATGGCACGGTGGGGGCCAATAAAAACTCGATCAAGATAATAGGAGAGGAGACGGACAACTTTGCCCAGGGCTACTTCGTCTACGACTCCAAGAAATCGGGGTCGATGACGATCTCGCACCTGCGCTTCGGACCGCATCCCATCCATGCTCCCTACCTGATTGGTCCCGAGCAGGCCAATTTCGTGGCCTGCCACCAGTTCACTTTCCTGGAGCGCTTCGATGTGCTCAAGTATGCAAAGCCGGGCGGTGTCTTCCTGCTCGACAGCATCTATGGAGCAGAGGCGGTGTGGGATCATCTGCCCATCGAGGTGCAGCAGGTGATCCTCGACAAGCAGTTGCGCTTCTTTGTGATTAACGCCCACAAGGTAGCCAGCGACACTGGCATGGGTGGGCGCATCAATACGGTCATGCAGACCTGCTTCTTCGCGATCAGTGGTGTCCTTCCCAAGGAAGAGGCTATCGAACAGATCAAGAAAAGTATTCAGAAGACCTACGGCAAACGCGGTGAGGCCGTGGTACAGCAAAACTTCAAAGCAGTCGATGAAACGCTGGCACATCTCCACGAGGTGAAAATTCGCGTTGGGATTGGAGCGGGACACATACAAGGAACGGTCGCGGTGGCTATTGGACAACCGCGCGTACCTATTATTCTGCCAATGTTGATGAGGCGACCACCTGTTTCAGCGGAAGCACCAGCATTTGTACGCCAGGTACTGGGGCCGATGATCGCTGGTAACGGCGATGATTTGCCGGTCAGTGTGTTGCCAGCCGACGGCACCTACCCTTCCGGTACAGCCCGCTGGGAGAAGCGTAATATCGCCTTGGAGATGCCTGTCTGGGACGCTGATATCTGTATCCAATGTGGGAAGTGTGTGATGGTCTGCCCGCACGCGGTGATACGCCAGAAGGTGTATGATGCGAGTGAACTAGCGAGGGCGCCTGGATCATTCCTCTCGGTGGATGCGCACTACAAAGAATTTCCTGACACGAAATATACGTTACAGGTCTCCCCCGAAGACTGTACTGGCTGCGGGTTGTGCGTAGACGCGTGCCCGGTCAAAGATAAGCACCAGGCAGGGCGAAAAGCGATCAATATGGTCGACCAACCGCCTATTCGTGAGCGTGAGGCGATAAACTGGGAGTTCTTCCTCTCGCTGCCTGATAAGGATGCTGCGAATTTGAACCTGGCAGCGATTAAGAACACACAATTATTGATGCCCTTATTCGAGTTTTCTGGGGCCTGTTCAGGCTGTGGCGAGACACCCTATATCAAGCTGGCGACCCAATTGTTTGGTGATCGCATGATCGTCGCCAATGCCACTGGTTGCTCATCGATCTATGGCGGGAACCTGCCGACGACTCCCTGGACGGTCAATCACGAGGGAAGAGGGCCAGCCTGGTCGAACTCGCTGTTTGAGGATAATGCCGAGTTTGGCCTGGGCATGCGTCTGACAGTAGATAAACAACAGGAATTTGCCAGGGAGTTGCTCACGCAGTGTACCGATAGCGTGGGCGAGCAACTGGTACATGCACTGCTGAATGCTGATCAATCCAGCAACGCGGGAATAAAAGCGCAGCGAGAGCGAGTAGCCGCACTCAGGGAACGCCTGAAACACCTAAATCACCGACAGGAAGCTGATAGCACGGAAGCTGTCGTGCGAAATTTGTTAAGCGTGGCGGATGCCCTGGTGAATAAGAGTGTCTGGATTATCGGTGGAGATGGTTGGGGTTACGATATTGGTTTTGGCGGTCTGGACCATGTGCTGGCCTAATAGGCCCGCCGACGAAATTTACAACGCTAAGCCCCAATACCATCGCCTCGTCGGTACATACCTACAACACTCAGCTCCGAAGCTGATTGCTGCTGCCTCCGTTGGTGGCTCATCCTGGCGATCCCCCCGCGCTTTCCGTTTTTCTCCCACACGTTGATGCTCCCCATGCGTTGAGCAGGCATTCCCTCGTCTCAACACGCTTCTCTGCTCGGGAATGCCTGCCCCAGTGGGAAAGGAGCTCTCGCGGTTCCCACTGCTATTCGACCCTGATCGCGTCTCCTCGCCGAATCGTCCCGCCGGCAAGCACAGTGGCATAGACCCCCACATTGACCTGATTGTGCTGGGCCGCTGTCCGCAAAATACCCGGATCAGCGGGTACGTCTCCCTGGGGGAGCGTCGTCATCACACAGCGCGGGCAAGGGCCTGTGATACTCAGGCGAACCTCATTGCCGATGGTGAGGGTGTGACCGATCCAGGCGTTCTCCACGAAGTCCTTCACACTCTCGGAAGTCTGCACAACGATGTTGGGACGAAAGCGTCTCACCTCGAAACGCCCTTGCGGATACAGTTCCCGTAGTCGATCAAGCGTGGCCGTTGTCAGCAGATGGATTGGCGCACAGTCGAAGAAGGTGTTCTCTGGCAACTCAAAGTCCGTGACCGTATCGCGGAAGTCGAGTCCGTCCATATCCGGCCAATACTCTTCCGCATTCATCGGCCCGGAAATAGGAGACGAAGACGCACCGATCTCTTTCTGATCGTGTTCGGCGGCATCCAGGGTCACCTCGCGTTGAAGTGACGTGGAGAGCAGCTGGTTGATATCGCCCTGTTCCGTGGTGAGGGCTGTCCCATCCGGCAGCGTGATCCGCACTGCAGGCAACGTGACATCGGGGCGTGGAGGGACGAGAAAAGCCGCTCGGAAGTCGAACAGGTGCGGCCATTTCCTCGGGTGCTTAGCGCTGGCGACTTTGGCGGTTGCCTGGTCGACCAGGGCGTAGGCTCTGTCTCCAAGCAGACCCCACTTGGTGACCTCCGTGGCGTTGAGCTCCTCTCCCAGCATCGACTTGATGGGATAGCGCCACAGGCTCACGACCTTCCCAGCCATTTGTGTGTTGTCTGACATCGTGTTTCACTCCTTTCAGGCCCATACATGCGTTGTAGAACGCTCACTTGAGAGACGCGGATCTGCGCCCTCTTCGTCCACCTCGGTCATCCTCATCTGTTTGATGGTCGCGGCATAGCCATCGAAGTAGTACACGCTGGCCCTGTCCTCGAACTCTTCGGTGAAGTAGGCCTGGCGCCCGGTTCAAGCTCGGCGATGATCGGCTGGAGCACCTGTTGATCAGAAGTTCTTCCCCATCCGTACTCTGCCTCAAGCAGCTTCTTCGCGGGCAGGAGGGCTTCCACGGCTGAAGAGCGCAGGAGCTGTTCCAGACGTGTGGGGTGGGCCAGTAAGTGCTGCACGAGCGCCTGATGGAAACGCACCTGCTCCGCACGGGCGTCTTCGGTTTCAGACGGCTCATCGTTGACGGTCGTCTCCACGTCAACGATGATGCGATGTGTTCGACGGACAAGAGGAGAGTTCGTCGACATGAGTCCTTCCTTTCTTTCTTTCTTGCTCCCTTGCGGAAGCGTGTGCGAGGGAATAGGGGGTCTGCTACGATCCCACTCCAGGGCGACCGCCAGGTTCGCCCCTCCCATATGACGAATCGGCCCACGATGGCCGTGTCTGGTAGGGGCGCGGGTTGTACCCCCCAGGCTGGCCCCTGCCCTGAGGTGGCTCGGGGCAACCACCTTGTTCAACACTTCCGTTGGTGCGAATGGCGTGATCTTCTACGATTCTGTGTGGCTCAATTAGCGTCATGCGCTTACGTCTGGGTTCTCTTGTAAGGGAGCGATGACAATGGCTTCCCGTGTGCTTTCGACGATGGCAAACAGCTCTGCTTGCTCCGGTTGGGGCACGTTGAACGTGTCGAGCGTCTGCTGAAAGTCATCCAGAAAGGCCTGCCACTCTTGGGGAGTGATCAGGAGATGCCGGTGGGAATCGCCCATAGGCCGCCCGCTATACTGTTGGGGACCACCCGTGGCCTGGCAGACCAGTTCGGTCACCAGGAACTTGAACCCGGCTGGGGTGACCCGATGGTGGGCTTCATCCACGTGCGGATTGGCATTCAAGCGTGGGTCGACCATGATGCGGTCAATGAAATCATCGACTACCGTCGCAATGTTATAGACCCCACCGAGCCGATCATAGAGCGCGACGTGTTCCTGATTGTGCATAGAGAGTCTCCTTGTCTCTTGTGTTATGAATACTTGCCTTTCGCCTGAAAATGTTCGCACTACACTGGAAATCCGACGGGAGCTGCTTGAAAACAACAGGTGGAGCCCGTGAGATGGAACTCTTGCCACTCCGATCACTGGCCTTGAGAGGGTATGGCAAGGATTCTTTCCTGGGACAGCCATTTGGAACTTTAAAGGGTGCAGGAGGGAGCGGTCTCTCCGCTCCCTCTGCTGGTTATTTCACCGTGATGGTCACAGTTTTGCTGACCTGACTGCCTCCTTGATCGGTCACGGTCAGTGTCACACTATAGGTTCCCTTGCTGGCATAGCGATGTCCGGCGGCCAGAGCAAAGCCTGGGCCTATCGGATTGTTGTAGACCTTGACCGTTGAGGTGGTCCCATCACCCCACTTGACGGTCGCGGTGTAATCGGAGACTTGCCTTGCCGGGTCAGCATCGGTGAAGGTAGCCGCGACCCCTGCTGCAAGATGCGGCAGAGGGCCTGCCAGAAAGTGGGTCAGAGTCAAGGCGGCATCAGCCACCTTCGCCGTGCCATTACCCGTCGCACTGAGGCTCCCACTATCTTTGACCGTGACCGAGAGCGGATAGGAGCCTTCCTCAGCATAGGTATGGCTGCCCGAAACGCTGTAACTGCCATCAGCATTGAGCGTGACCGTGCCAGTGGAAGCAGGGCTACCATCGCCCCAGGTGATGCTGGCCGAGAGTGGGTTGCTGGTACCATAGGCCGTTCCCGTCGCGACCACTCCGTTAAAGGCACTGCCTTCGGTTGCCGTGACGTTGCTCCCGTTAGCCGAGAGAACGGGTTGAACCGTGACGGTGAAGCGGCCTGTGACCGTACTGAGCGTATCATCGCTATCGGTGACGCTACAGTTGACCGTGGTGGTGCCTATCGCAAAGGTCGAGCCAGAGGCTGGGATGCAGTTGACCGTGGTCGTCGAGCTATCGCCTGCTTCATCGGTAGCTGTCGGCGGTGCGTAGGTGACCACCGCTCCCTGTGGGCTGGTGGCATTGGTGGTGATATTGCCGGGCATGTTCGTGAGGCCCAGGTCGTTATCGACAGGATCGCTAAACTCGTAGGCCCCCATGTCACAGGCGGTCTCGCCATTGTCCGGGCGGGTGGTACCGCGCTGATCGGTGGAGGGACACCTGGCCACCGGGATGGTGTCGATGGCCGGACTGCCGGAAAGCAAGGCAATGGTCTGGGTCGGGCCGCCATTGTTTTGCAAGCCCTTGGGATCGAGCCGGGGGTCGGTGTTCTGCAAGCTGCCTGTCCCTGTCAAGCCGCAACTGCTATCACTGGACAAGTTGTACCCCTGATCGCTGACTCCGCCTTTGCAGTTGACCCCTGTGTTGGTGGCGACGATGCTGTTGCTGATGCTTACCGTGCCACCGTTGTCGAGGCCGCCGCCGCCGCCGTAGGCGGCGTAGCCCGAGTTGTTGGCAAAGGTGCTGTTGCTGATGCTTACCGTGCCACCGTTGTCGAGGCCGCCGCCGTAGCTGGCCGAGTTGTTGGCAAAGGTGCTGTTGCTGATGCTCACCGTGCCACCGCCGTTGTCGAGGCCGCCGCCGTAGTAGGAGGCCGAGTTGTTGGCAAAGGTGCTGTTGCTGATGCTCACTGTGCTACCGTAGTTGAGGAGGCCGCCGCCGTAGCTGGCCGAGTTGTTGGCAAAGGTGCTGTTGCTGATGCTCACCGTGCCACTGTCGTTGAGGAGGCCGCCGCCGCCTATGTAGTGGGTGGCCGAGTTGTTGGCAAAGGTGCTGTTGCTGATGCTCACCGTGCCACCCTCGTTGTCGAGGCCGCCGCCGCCTAAGTAGGTCGAGCCATGAGCAATGGTGAGGGCGTTGAGGGTGAAGCTCACGCCGCTGTTCACCCCCAGCACTTGCACCTGGCTCTGTCCATCCAGGGTGACGGTTTGACCACTGCCGTCCAGGGTCAGGTTCTTCGTGATCGTGAGGGTCTGAGTCAGGGCAATATCCCCGCTACAGCCAAAGGTAATGGTATCGCCACTATTGGCACTGGCAAGGGCCTGATCCAGATGGCTTTCATCACAGGTGGTGACGCTGATGGTCGTGGCGGCCTGGGCATGAGCTACCAGTCCGAAGCTGCCAGCCAGGACACTGAGGCTCAGCAGCAGACTCAGCGCGACCAGCCGTGTCCAGGACGCGAAAGACCACGAGGGGTGTTTCATCATGTAAGAGAATCCTTTCTTTGCTCTCGTATTCAAAAGTGTTCCATGACGAACCTGCTGGACGGTTTTCCGCGCACGCTCGTCTCCTTGTCTGACGGTTTGTCTGTGGAACGGTCAGAACACCGGAAACCGATGGTCTCCTCTGGGGGAGTCCCCCCTCTCAGGTGTCGTTCGTTCGCCCGTCTCAACGTCTTTCTCCACTAAGTCTACCTGATGAATCGTCAGCGTCTCTGTGTAGAACTACTCATTTGCACTACCCATGTGCGCTGTGCATCTCACCATCATTCGCTCATGAGCCGGGCTTGATGCGAAACGTAACCGCCCGGCCACCCGGCTCAAGTCGTTGTAGCCTGGTACCAAGCACTATCAAGTACATGCCAAGTCTTCCTGCAAGACGTTGCAACGGATGAGGAAGAGGGTGTTGCACATCGGCCAGTATCCGTTCATGTCCGCTTCACCAAGCAATGTATGACGATGCTCAAGCGCCAGCTTCTCACGGGTAGAGGTGTCAGGAACCATCTTGGTTCTCCTTCTGTTCTTCTGCTCTCCAAAGACAAAGCCTTCAAGCGGACTTGCTATAACCCGCGTGCCTCTGCGAAGAGCTCGGTGATCTCGCCTTCGTGCCACTGTAGGGCATGCTCTAACAGGTCCTGCAGGTGCTGATCCCAGCGGTCTTGTTCCGGGTCGTCTCGATGGCGGGTATAAGCGGCCTGCGAGTCAAAGACTACGATGAGCAGGATGCCTAAAGGCGCAGAGAGCGCCTGGACTGCTGGCTCGAGGAGATAGCCGCCCACATAGCCTGTCACCTGGGGCAGGTGCTCTTGCTCCCAGCGAAAGAGATGGTCCAGCACGGCCTGTTGCTGGCCCTGCCGGGGTTGCAGATGGTAGAGCGTTCCATACATCGGGTTCTCCGCAGTGTTGCTGTGCTACTGCTGTCATAGCTACGTGGTTCGGATGAAGCCTCGCGTGTGTGGCTTCGGAGGAAGTATAGCCTCTTTTTTGCAGATGGACTGTCCGTAGAGGCACGTCATTTTTTCCAAGGGGGTACGTATCTTTTTTGAGAAGGGTACGTACATTTTTAGATGGATGAACGGTAGCAACGATAGATCGGCCAATGCGTGTAGGTGACGGTTCACCAAGTGATGACCGCAACGCAAGGAAGCATCAGGAGATGGATGGGAGCGCCAGTCCTTTTTCCACCACCCAGGCAGCGAGTTGGGCGCGGGTGCTGAAGCCTAGTTTGGCATACATGCGCCCAAGATGCGTTTCAACTGTGCGCTCGCTAATGATGAATGCTTCGGCGATCTCACGATTCGATTTGCCCTGTGCAATGAGCCGCGCGATCGCGCGTTCCCGCTCGCTCAGTCCCCCAAAGGCGTGTTTGGCGGACTGCCGGGGTGTGAGTGGGTACTCCCTGGGCATGGAGGTTAGTGCTGTCTGCAAGAAGCGTTCGCGCAGCTCTGTCTCATCGAGGGAGGCAGCCAGACTCTTGATCACCTCTCGCGCGGCGGCGAATGCCTGGTGAGCGTCTGGCTTCTGCCTGGCTGCGGCGTAGACATGACCAAGCGAGCGCTGAATCTGCCACAGCAGAGGCAGCGCCCTCCAGTCCTGCGCCCCTCGTCGAGCCTCCTCCAATGCGGAGATGGCTTCCTCCACCTGACCCAATGCGAACATGGCCTCGCCTCGCAGTTTCAAGAGTGCCGGGATGGGCTGCCCCGCTGCCCTCTGGGCCTCGCCGGGGGCTGAGGCGATGAGTGCATCCGCCAGGCGCAGTGCCACGTCCGGCTGGTGCCTGGCAAGGGCCAGCTCGCCCCGCACCCAGCCCACACGCCGCTCCAGAATAGTGCGCGGGGCCTGGTCTTGCGCTAGAATCTGATCGAGTGCCGCTTCCGTGCGAAGGAAATCCCCTGTCAGTAGGAACGCCCGCGCCAGGACCACCCTGATAATCCCGGCCCAATACACTGAACCCATCGTGAGAACGATCTCCAGCCCTGATTCCAGTGTGGCCAACCCCTGGCTGGGATCGAGCAGCACGAGATACGCCTCACCAAATGCACAGCAAGAGGCGACCATCCACTGCGGATTCTTGATCTCAGTGGCAATCTCGCGTGCCGCTCTCGCGTGGGTTAACCCCTCGCCTACGAGTCCATAGGAGGTAAAGACCCAGCTCGCATAGAGGTGACAGATGGTTTGTCCAAGTGTCCACTCCATCTCATCCACCAGCCATCGTGCTTCTTCGAGGTCCCGCTGACAGACGGCCAGGGTTCCCTGTGCGCTGAAGGCAGGTTCTTTGAGTGCGGGGCTGACGGTATAGCTTCGAAGGGCCAGGCTGGCGACTAAGATCCGTTTTTCGCCGATGCGACGCGAGAGCGCAATGGCCCGGTCATAGTAAGACACGGCCCATCGCATGTCCCCATAAAACGCCATCGTCTGCCCGAGAAACTCAAGAGCTCGCGCCTCACCATGCTGATCTCCTTGTTGTTGAAAGAGGTGTAAGGCTTCTTCGTGCATGGGAATGCTCGCCTCTGGTTGACCATCTTCCGTCAAATGGTGCGCCTGCAAATTCTTGCTCAGAGCATATTTCTGTGGGTCTTTGAGTGACTGTGCCAGGTCGAGCAGACGCTGGAAGAAGTCGCTGAGGTCTTGGTCGTCGTGTTCACTCAACAACCAGGTAAGCTCCATCAGGCTCTGCCACTCCTCCTGCCTGTCTTCCGTCGCACGAGCAAGGTGTACCGCCTGCTCGAAATCGCTCCGCGCCACCTCAAAATTGCCCAGGAGACCATAAGCCTGCCCACGGGCGCGATAGAGCGGAATCAGGTTGGCATCCGGGAGATGGTGAGCCGCCTCAAGCGCGTGCGTAAAATGCGCCATCGCCGTGATCGGGGCGTAGAGCATGAGTGCCTTTGTTCCAACCCGCTGAGCGTAGTCCAGTGTTTGCGTCCACGCCTCTGCCCGGTAGAAGTGATAGGCTAGATCCGTCAGATGTGCCTCAAGGGTAGAGGCAGAGAGGCGTTCTATTTCCTGAGCAATCACGAGATGGAGTGCCATGCGCTTACGAGCCAACAGCCCCTGATACACTGCCTGCTGCGTGAGGGCGTGACGAAAGGCCACCTGCTCAGATGAGGTTTCTACGAGTAGTTGTGCCGCGATCAAGGTTTCGAGACACTGCATGAGCACATGTTCCGGCTGCGAAGTCAGTGCGTGCAAGAGGGAAAAATCCACCTGTCTGCCGACGACTGCTGCCAGTTCCAGCGTCTCCCTGGCTGCAGCATTCAACATGCTGACGCGCTGCTGCACAGCGTCGGACACGCTGGGGGGGATATGCAGTTCGGCGAGTGGCTTGCGATCCCAGATGCTGTCGATGAAGAAGATGTCACCGGCGGCCAGCAGCGACTTCAACACCTCTTCGGCAAAAAACGGATTGCCCTCGGTCAGCTGATAGAGCACCTCAAGAAAGTCGCGACGCACGGGCTTCTTGAGCCGAAAAATGCTTCGTACCATTGCCTGAACCTCATCAACAGTCAGGTTGACGAGGGAGACTTCCACTACCGCTCGTTCCCTGTTGAGCGTTGCCAGGAAATGCCGGAGCAATGGCGAGACCTCTTCGCTGCGATAGGTGAATAGCAGCAGAAGTGGGCGCGATTTCAGATAGCGGCTCAGGTAGAGGAAAAACTCAAGACTGATGTCGTCGCTCCAATGCAGGTCTTCAATGACGAGCAACACGGGACGCTGGTCGCACAATCGGAGCAAGAAGTGGGTCAGAGCCACAAAGAGGCGACGTTTCTCCTGTTCTGGCTCTAGGGCCGCAGTGGGCGTCACGTCCGGCAGCCAAAGCGCAAGATCGGGCAGGATTTTGATGAGTTCAGGCGCAAGAGGCAGAAGCAGTGGGAGAGACGCTTCCCGGGCTTCGCTGAAGAGCAGGGTACGCAGCATATCGAGCAGTGGAGCGAAGGGCAATGCTCGGTCTTGCTCAAAGCAGGCTCCTTGCAGGAAACGCGCCCGCTCCTGCCCTACAGTTGCTTTGGCTTCGGCCACCAGGCGCGATTTGCCGATGCCTGCTTCGCCTGACACGAGGACCATTTGTCCCTGCCCGTTTTCAACCTGCTCGACGAGGCACTCAAGCGATGCAAGAGCTGCCGTGCGACCGATAAAAATGGGACACACAACGGATGTGTCAAACGGCAGTGCCATGCTTGTCCCCTTTCTGGCTGCTTGCTCTTTGGAAAACAATCAATCCACATGGGTCTTCCCCCGAGACCGCGCTACACGTACGGTGTGAACAATGGAACGTTGCCATCTTCTTCTCGAAGGACAACATCGAAAAGGACGGAAGCGGCCTCACCATCACGGCAATATGGTATATTCTATCACACAGCGTGTCCCAGATAAGAGCTGTTATCCTGGACATTACTGTTGTGACGTTGAGTAAGAGAGCGCTCACACCAGCGGTCATCGTCCGCTGATGAATTGAGATTATCTTGGACACAGAGGAATCTATGGACTTGACAGAACTGATTGAGGCCTTTTTCGCGGCCAAACAGCGCACGTTTGCCTCAAACACCCGCCGCGCCTACCGCTATGATCTCATGGCATGCACGCAGGTGCTTCCCACGCTCCCCATTGGTGAGATCACCGTATCCCATCTCCGCCTGTTCTTGGATGCCACAACGGATCTGGCCCCCACCACGCTGGCGCGCCGCAAGGCTGCGTTGCGTTCGTGTTTCAGGTGGGCCTACCAGCAGGATCTGGTGCCTGCCGATCCCACCGCCAAGTTGGAAGCCATCCCCATCGGTGAGCGTGACCCGCGTCCGCTGACTGAAAAGCAAGTGGAGGCGATTCTGGCCGCGATTCCTCGCCAGGAGTTGCGCAACCGCCTGTTGTTCACGCTGCTGTACGAAACGGGCATGCGGGTGGGGGAGGCACTGGGCTTGCAGGTACAGCACGTGCATCTTAACGACCTTGATGGTGGCTACCTGCGGATTGTGGGCAAGGGGAACAAGGAACGGGTGATCCCCCTGATCGACGCCAGTCACAGTGTCACGTTGCTGCGGAAACTGCTCAAAACGGTGGGCGGAGTTGGTCCCCTCTTCCGTGGTGATGTGCGTAAAGGTGGTCGATATGGCGAGGCCCTTGATTACAGCACCATCTGGTATCACTTCGAGCGGTACGTGAAGCAAGCACGCTCCGCACATCCCGAGCATTTTGCCAATGAGCAAGAACCCATCACGATCCACCGGTTGCGCCACACCTACGCGACCGTCAAGCTCCGCAGCGGGGTCAGCCTGCCATCGGTGCGTAAACTCCTGGGACACAAAAATCTGCAAACGACCTTGCGCTATACCGAGATCGATATGGAGACGATCAAGCGCGAATTGGTGGAAGCGCGTCAACGGAAGCGATGAAGGATGGACCAGCTATGACAACAGAGACCCTCGACACTCGGCGCTTCCGGGCCTTGCGACAAGACTGGGCATCTGAGGACCTCGCCCGGTTTTTCCTCCTGACCCCGGAGGATATGCGCGAGGTGCGGACCTGCCGCGGTGCATCCAACCGCTTCGGGTTCGCGCTCAATCTGCTTCTCCTGCGCTTGCTGTATTGTCCTCTTCCCGAAGTGAACCTGACCCCACCGCGCATCATCCAGTTCGTTGCTATGCAGCTCAATGTCCATCCAGAGGCCCTCGCCGAGTACAGCGTTCGGCGGTCCCAGACACGCGACGAACACCTGGTGCAGATTCGTGGCTATCTCAAACTGCGTCCCTATGCCCATGAGGAGGACGATCCGCACCTGGCCGAGTACCTGCTGGATCGGGCACTGCAACGCGATGATCCCGCTGTCTTGCTCGAAGAAGCCGAGGATTGGTTACGCGAAGAGGGTATTCTCTTTCCGGCGGAAAGTACCATTTCCAAAATCATCGCCCAGGTCCGTCCACAGGCTGAAAGCCAGGTCTTCGCGGCCTTGACGTCGCAACTGACTCCAACCCAGGCACAGGCCCTGGAGGATCTGCTGCAGCGTGAGCAGGGCAAGCGTGGTTCGACCTTCGCCTGGCTGAAAGAACCAGCAGTCAAAGCATCACCCGCATCCATCAAGGCCCTGATCTCCAAATTGGAAACGGTGCGCCAGCTCCAGCTGAACACAATCGATGTCTCGCGGCTCAACCGCAATCGTGTGCGGGTGCTGGCCCATCTGGGAGCGAAATACCACCGCGACTCCCTCCTTCGTTTCTCTCAACAGAAGCGTGCGGCATTGCTGGTCTGTTACCTTCAGGATCTTCAACAGGAACTGCTGGATCGGCTTTTGATCTCGTTTGACGATCTGATCACTGGCATCTTCCGGCGAACCGAGAGCGCCGAGAAGACCCACCACGCCACGCATGGCAAAGCCCTGACGCGACATATCCATACGTTTCGGAAGGTGACCAAGATTGTTTTAGACCCCGAGATTCCTGATGCACAGGTCCGCCCCCGTATTTACGAGGCCGTCCCTCAAGCACAGTTGCAAACGGTTCATGACGAATCTGGCACCAAAGCGCGGCCAGAAAATGGACAAGCATTCGATTTACTGGACCACCATTACTCGTTTCTGCGTGCTTTCCTCCCGGATCTGCTCATGGCACTCACCTTCACCGGAACGAGTGCAGCCAAACCTATTGTTGCCGGAATCTCGGCACTCAAACGGATGGATGCAGAGGGGCGACGCAAGCTCCCAGCAGATGCTCCGAAAGACTTTCTGCCCGCTGAATGGCGCGAGGCTATTGACGCGGCGAAGGCGCACACCGCCAAACACCTCTGGGAACTCTGCCTGGCCGAGCAGATGCGCAAACACCTTCGCTCCTCCGACCTTTCGGTTCCAGGAAGTCGACAACACAAGGTCTGGACCTCGTATCTGCATACACCAACGGCCTGGGCAGAGCGCAAAGCCAGTTGGTTCACGCGACTTCCCGCTTCTGAGAGTGCTGACGTCTATCTTGATCTGCTGCAGGAGCGGTATCGAACAACACTCAAAACCGTTTTGGACGGCTGGGAGAGCAATGATTTTGCCGAGATGGTGACCAAAGATGGCAAAGCCACCCTGGATCTCTCCAAAGATGAAAAGCTGCTCATTCCTGCCACCGTCGAGCCGCTGCGAGAAGCTCTGCTGCGTGTGATGCCTCATGCACGCCTGGCGGATGTTTTTATCGAGGTGGATGATTGGGTCGGACTGCGGAGTCTTTTCACTCACCTCAATGAGCGAGAGTCGGCAAAAACGCGTGATCCTCGGGTAGATGTCGCACTCTTTGCGGCCCTGCTGGCACATGGCCTCAACTTGCCGCTCTCGACCATGGCGGAAGCCACGGAAATCCCCTACCATGAACTTACCCATGTGTCCGACTGGTATTTACGTGAAGAAACATTGCGCCGAGCGATTGTTGCTCTGGTGGACTATCACCACAGTCTGCCGCTGAGTGCCGCCTTTGGTCCAGGAACGACTGCCATGTCCGATGGCATTCGCTTTGAGATCGGCGCACGATCCTTGCATGGTCAGTATCATGCACGCTACTTCGGTCCCCGCCGGGGCGTGACGCTCCACGATATGATCAGCGACCAGTATTCCCATCCCTATATCCAGATCATCTCACCGCATATGCGCGAAGCTCATGCAGCACTTGACGCCATCTTGCACCACGAAACGGAATTACCCATTCGAGAGATGATGGTCGACACCGCAGGGTTTACGGAGTTGATGTATGCTCTTTACGATTTGCAAGGGTTGAAGCTGTCGCCTCGTATCCGCGACCTCTCTGATCAGCGGCTCTATCCTGTGGAGAGCGTGAGCGAGTATGGTATTTTGAGGCCGCTCTTTCGTGGGCAAGCGATCCAGCGGGATTTGATCGTGCGCTGCTGGGATGACATGCATCGTGTTTCTGCATCGCTCAAGGACGGCACCGTCACAGCAGTCCTCCTCGTAGCCAAATTACAAGCGCTCGACAACAAGAACCTCATTTATCGTGGTTTGGAGGAATATGGACGCTTGCTCAAGACCATCGATATCCTGACGTTCCTTTCCGACAAACCGTATCGACGCCGGATAGGACGCATGCTCAACAAGGGAGAAGCGGTGCATAGTCTGACACGTCTTGTCGCCTATGGGCAGCTTGGGATATTGACCGACCGAGATCTGACCGGCCAGCTCAATCGGGCGACCTGCCTGAGCCTTTTGCTCAACGTCATTGCCGTCTGGAATACCCGGTACATGCAGGCTGCGCTCGATCATTTACGCGCAACCGGTTACTCGGTTCTGGAGAGCGACCTGGAGCATCTTTCTCCGATTCTCTCCGGTCATATCAATCTGCATGGGTCGCACCACTTTGACTTGCAGGCCCCCAAGAAGCGACGTGGGCAATTGCGTCCTTTGCGGACGACAGAACCACTTTTCTGATACCTGGCTTAGCGTTGTTCACCATACCCTCTCAGTTGCGTTTTTGAGGCTTAGCGTTGTAAATTTCGTCGACGGGCCTAATAGGCCGTGCTGGCATCGGGTCGCAATGTGAACATACTTTTGCTTGATACCGAGGTGTATTCCAATACCGGGGGACAGGCGTCGAAGTCCACTCCCCGCGGAGCAGTGGCGAAATTCGCCGCCAATGGCAAGGCGACGCCAAAGAAAGATCTGGGCTTGCTGGCGATGGCCTACGGCAACGTGTATGTGGCCCACGTAGCAATGGGTGCCAACGATCAGCAAACACTCCACGCTTTCCTGGAAGCCGAAGCGTATCATGGCCCATCATTGATCATCGCCTACAGCCACTGTATCGCGCATGGCATCGATATGAGCAAGGGGCTGAAACAACAAAAGCTGGCCGTGCAGTCGGGGTATTGGCCGCTGTATCGCTACAATCCAGCACTGCATGCAAAAGGGAAAAACCCGCTGATCCTCGACTCGAAAGAACCGACGATACCGCTAGAGCAGTTTGCCTATAATGAAACACGCTTCCGCATGCTTTTGCAGACTGACGAGAAACGCGCTGAAGCTCTCATGAAGTTAGCACAACAAGATGTGCGGGATCGCTGGTTCCATTATCACGAATTGGCTGCCGAGCAAGAGCCTGCTGGTGATGTCGTTCCCACTACTGCTAACGTTACCGCTACACATGAGAGAGGAGTATGAACATGCCCGATGTGACAACGACGTATGTAGGACTACCACTGAAAAATCCATTGGTGGCATCAGCATCACCGCTTTCAAAGAGCCTGGATACCGTGCGGAGATTAGAGGACGCTGGTGCTTCTGCCATCGTGATGTATTCATTGTTCGAGGAGCAGATCACCCACGAGAGCCAGGAACTGGATCATTACCTGGAGCGCGGCACCAACTCATTTGCCGAATCGCTGAGCTACTTCCCTGATCTGGACAACTATAATCTGGGCCCTGAGCCATACGTGGAACATGTACGTAAAACCAAGCAGGCGGTGAGTATTCCCGTGATTGGCAGCCTGAACGGTATTTCGTCGGGTGGCTGGATAGAGTATGCCCAAAAGATCGAGCAGGCGGGTGCCGATGCATTGGAGCTAAATATCTATTACCTGCCAACAGACCTTGAATTAAGCGGCGCGGCACTGGAAGAAGACTACGTACAGCTGGTGAAAGATGTGCGAGCAAAGGTGAAGCTTCCGATTGCAGTCAAGCTCAGTCCTTACTTCACGTCTCTTCCCAACATGGCAAAACGCATTGTAGGAGCGGGAGCGAATGCACTCGTATTGTTCAATCGGTTTTACCAACCCGACTTTGACCTGGAAGCAATGGAGGTTATCCCCAACCTGGTCTTAAGTACGTCCCACGAACTGCGTTTACCACTGCGCTGGATTGCTATTCTCTATGGGCGTATCCAGGCCGATTTCGCTCTGACCAGCGGTGTACACACCGCGCAAGATGTGCTCAAAGCGATGATGGCAGGGGCAAACGTTGCGATGATGACTTCCACACTATTGGAATGTGGTGTTGGCCGGATCACGCATATTCTGACCGAGCTGCAAGAGTGGATGGAAGAACACGAGTACGATTCAATTGAACAAATGAGGGGGAGCATGAGCCAGCGTGCCGTAGCTGACCCGGCAGCCTTCGAGCGAGCAAATTATCTGAAGGCACTCAACTCGTTTGACCAGTATGTGCGTTAAGGAGTTGCCTACAATAAAGATGTCAAGTATGACCGCAGTCGGCTGCTGGATTGCAGTCGCAGATACACTCGTTGAGCAAACACCTTCACTTGGCCCTCTCTCACGTCCTGCTGTTTGCACGCTCGCTTGATGCGATCCAACAGCAGGCCAGCACGCAACTGGGAGCCCAAGCGGTGCATCTACACCCACTCAAGTGTGACAGCCATCGTTTCGCTTCTCTCTTTCCCTCTCGCTTGTGTAGCTAGCTAGAATATATACGATTGCTCGTTGCCTCATGCGGAGGCAGAGCAGGTTGGCCCATGGTTCTTGCTCCTTCTGCTAGGTGTTCATGGGTAGCCGATCTTCCCTACCTGGCGCGAACGACAGGGCTGGGAGGGGAACCTCGCATCCTGATGAGAGAGCCGTGTGATTGCTCTCCGGAAATAACCTGTCATTGCTCTATCACGTTCATTCTGTCACAGTAGTATTGGTATGGATTGTTCTCACATCCTCTTATCACTGGACCAACATACGTCTGACAGACCAGTCATCTGGTGTCTTCCTGCTGGAAGGGTACCATACAAACTGCTGAGGCTATCAGCATGCCAATCACACATCGATCACAGACCCCTTGCTTTTCATGGCAACCCCTTCTTCTTTGGGGCCACATGTGCAGAGCAAAGAACGCTATCCAGGCTTTGCTGCGCTGGAGAGGGTTTTCCGATCCTCTTGCGCCAACTGCGTACTGTCTTCAGGCAGAATAATGCGGGCTCCTGGCTGAAACGTTGCGTAGGCCCAGGCGTACTGGAGCAGCACGATGAGGCGATTACGAAACCCGATCAGGTACGCGATATGGACGACAATCCAGGTGAGCCAGGCCAGCAAACCCGTGAAGTGCAGTGGGCCCAGATCGACCACCGCATAGGCACGCCCGACGGTCGCCAGAGTTCCTTTATTCACATAGTGGAATGGTCGCCTCCCGGCTTTACCGGCCACTCGACCAGCAATGACGCGTGCCACATAGTGCCCCTCCTGTATCGCGACGGGAGCAAGACCAGGCAACAGCTTGCCGTGTTGCCTCACGCACGCCGTATCCCCGATCACAAAGACGTTGGGATGGCCGGGAACCGTGAGACCAGCCTGAACCTTGACGCGGCCCGCGCGGTCCACCTCGGTCCCAAGCCATGCTCCCGCAGGTGAAGCCTTTACGCCCGCCGTCCAAATGACATTTTTCGCCGCGATGTATTCCTCCCCGATCTTCACTCCATCGGGAGTCACATCAGTGACATGCACTCCGGTGCGGACTTCCACCCCGATTTGCTCCAGCTTGGTACGGGCTTTGCGGGTGAGCGCGGTAGGGAACGTGGGAATGATCCGTGGCTCACCTTCGACGAGGAG
>JBPCJY010000015.1:0-36630 GCA_051004815.1 Ktedonobacteraceae bacterium | reverse complement strand
GTGGATATCCAGGGTTCTCACCCGCTTTACATCGACGGAAAAAGGCTTGATAGGCAAGCTCAACGCGTTCTGTCACGTTTTGCAGGACTTGGGAATGAACCTGTTTGAGAGAAGGACGTTCAATCTTAAGCAAGGGGATACGGGCTTTCGAGTCATACCAAGATACCCGTTCTTGACGTTGTTCCCATGCATTCTGGCGGAATGCCAGTGTCTCATTGTAGAGCCATCGGCACTCTTCAAGCATGGTTTCAAGGGTATTCAATTGTTTCTTGCTCGGATACAACCGATAGTGAAACGTCTTTCTCATACTGTACAGTATAGCACATCTTTAGATAGATTGCAAGTGTTACCTAAAAACAACAGTGTGCCTTATATCCCCATGTCTCTGCGCCAGGGGGCTTACGGCACCTATGCTAAATAGCCCCGTGGCAATCGTCCTGAACGCTTGACAGCTTACGTACTTTTGTACTAATGTACGAGGGATAAACCTGAGACGTTGACGATTGGGAAAGAGACTCATGGCACTTTCTTCGACCTTTTTTTGTGATACATGTGGCGCGGCCAATAGAACACAGGCGCGTTATTGTGCCGTCTGCGGACGACCACTCCAGTACTCCGCTACCAACAAAGCCACGATCAGCCATACCTTGATGGGCTTACTGGGCCAGCAGCACCTGCTCAAGCAACGCTATCGCATCCTTGCACAGATCGGCAAAGGGGGCTTTGGTGCCGTCTATAAAGTGGCGGATAGCCAGTTTGGCAATCGCCTCTTAGCCATCAAGGAGATGAGCCAGAGTAGCCTGAACCCGCACGAACTGCTTGAAGCGACCGAGTCATTCAAACACGAAGCCTTTTTGCTCGCTGGTTTGACGCACCCCAACCTGCCACGCATCTACGAACAGTTTAACGATACCGGTCGCTGCTACCTCGTCATGGATTATATCGAGGGCGCGGCTCTGGAGACATACCTGGACAAAATGGGCGGCAAACTGCCCATTGAAAAAGTGCTCAACATCGGCATCCAGCTTTGTGCCGTCCTGGACTACCTCCATACCCGCCAACCGCCGATCATCTTCCGCGACCTCAAACCAGCCAATATCATGCTAACTACCGACGGCCATATTTTCTTGATCGACTTCGGCATTGCGCGTCACTTCAAACCAGGGCAGGCCAAGGATACCTCGGCCCTGGGTTCATCCGGCTACGCGGCACCGGAACAATACGGCAAGATGCAGACAACACCGCGTGCCGACCTCTACGCACTGGGCGCAACCTTGCACCAGATGCTCACGGCCAATGACCCCTCCGATGCGCCCTTTCACTTTGCCCCACTACAGTTGCCGAATCAGCCCGCACTTAATGCCTTGGCACAGCTCATTATGCAAATGGTCGAGGTCGATATCAACAAAAGACCTGCCAGCGCAGCCGAAGTCAAGCAACGCTTGCTCTCCATCGCCAGCCAGTATACCGCAGCGACCGCAGCGCAAACAAATCCTTTGCAGTCCAGCCTGCCACCTGGCTATTCGGCGGTCTCCGCTGGCTCCCTACCCGTAGGCATACCAGCCATCACACCACCACCTGCACAAGCAAGTACGATACCGCCAACAATGAGTCGGGCAAAACAATCCAATGCTCCGCAGCCGCAGCGCAATACGCTCTTTATCTGTTCCGGTCATACCAGCCGTATACTTGCCCTGGCATGGTCACCCAACGGCACACATATCGCCACGGCTGGCTACGATAAGACGGTTCGCCTGTGGGATACCAGCAACGGCAAAAATAGCGCGATATATCGCGGTCATACCGATCATGTTAATGCGGTGGCTTGGTCGCCCGATGGGCAACGCGTTGCCTCGGCCAGCGATGATCGCACCATCCAAATCTGGGATGCCGTCTCCCGCACGATGTTGATGACCTTGCAGGGGCATGTGAATAAGGTGACTTCCCTCGCATGGTCGCTGGACGGTCCACGGCTCGCGTCTGGCAGCCTGGATAAAACGGTCCTGGTGTGGGATACGAATAGCGGGCGCACCCTGTTCGTTTATTCAGGGCATACCGATACCGTCCTTTCGCTCGCGTGGTCACCGCCTGTCTCTGGACGCGGCGCACGCATAGCTTCGGGCGGCGCGGATAAAACGGTGCAGGTCTGGGAGCCGACGAAAGATAGCAAAGGTAATTTCCTTACCTCGTTCCTTTTCCCCAACCGTGGAACGTATACCTATCACCGCCATACACAGAAAGTGAACGCGGTGGCCTGGTCGCCCGATGGCAGACGCATTGCTTCCGTGAGCCATGACAAGACGATGCAGGTCTGGGATGTCACCAGTGGCAACCTCGGCTTTATTCATCACAATCCCAGCAGCAGCTTGAATGCCGTGGCCTGGTCGCCCGATGACCGTTATCTCGCAGCCGTCGGCAATGACAAGACGGTACACATCTGGGATGCCATCACGCGCAATCCCGTCTGCACCTACATGGGCCATACAGGCTATGTCATGGCTGTAGCCTGGTCGCCCAATGGCAAATATATTGCTTCAGCCGGCGTTGACCACACCCTGCAAATCTGGAAGCCATGGTGAATATCCTGCTGAATGTTACAACGTTTCTCTATGCATCTCCCCATTCGCCACCTGATACGTATGCGCCTGTGCCACTATCTCCTCTGGGAAACTGCTCAGGTCGGTCGCGGTGAGCAAGACTTGCTCGTGGCGCAGCACTTCTTGCAGCAGGTGGGCGCGACGTTGGCTATCGAGTTCGCTGAAGACATCGTCCAGCAGCAACACTGGCTCGTCCCCTGTGCTGGCACGCATGTAGGCGAGTTCGGCCAGCTTTGCCGAAAGGGCCGTGGTGCGCTGCTGCCCACGCGAGCCATAGGTGAGCATATTGACGCCATTCACCAGGAACTCCAGATCATCGCGGTGTGGCCCTAGCAAGCATACGCCCTGGATGAACTCTTTCTTACGTGCCTCGTGCAACTGTTTGCGGTACTGTTGCGGTGCCTCTATCGTGCTCCAATGTGGATCAACTTTAAACGAGGGGCGATAGACGATTTGTAGGTGTTCGCGGCCACCACTCAAGCTTTCCTGTAAGATGCTCGTCTGCTCGTTGAGGGCCGTGACCATGCGTCCCCGCTCAAAGATAATCAAATTCGCCAGCGTGGTCAGCCGCTCGTCCAGGTAGTCCAACAGGCGCGGGTCTTCCTGGTTGTCGCGAATACGTTTGAGCAAAGCCGAACGCTGCGTAATGATCTTGCGATAGTGTACCAGGGCCTGGCAGTAACGCGGCTGCACCTGGCAGAGGGAGCGGTCGAGAAAGCGGCGCCGTTCCTCCGGCGAGCCATCCACCAGGTGGAGATCGGTGGGAGCAAACAGCACAACCTTCATCTGCCCGATCAAGTCAATCACTTTTTTGGGGATGGTGTTGATCTTGACTCGTTTGCGCTGTGTAGTGGCGGGTAGTTCTATAGCCTTAGCATGCTGAGGGAGATTCTCTATGTCGGGTGGAGCGGGATCAAAAATGACCATCTCGATCTGGAGATCATCTTCCCGGCGCATCACCTGAGCGTTCAAACGCGCAATATGGTCAGGCGCACGCCAGTTAACCACTTCACGGTCAGAGCTAGCATGAAAAGAACTGCCGGTAGCGAGCATCGCCACGGCCTCCAGCAAATTTGTTTTCCCCTGCGCATTTTCCCCATAAAAGAGGAACAAGCCTTTGCCCAGGGATAGTTCCAGGTGGTTGTAGTTGCGAAATTCATCCAGTGCGAGGTGAGAAAGATACATGTGTTTTCCAGGGCGGTACCCTATCCCACTGCTTACACAGGTAGATTTTTGGGAGAGAAGCAGAAACCGTTCGTTCGTGCGTAGGGACAGGGGGCTGGGCGGCGGCAGATGGGGGGCCTTGTGCCTGTCCTGGTGGGGGTTTGATCCTTCCCACTGGACGGGGACAAGCACAAGGCTCCCACATCCACCTCCTCATCCTCCCCTTGTCCCTACGCATGCCATCGCCTCTTTCTCAAAAAACCTACCGATGCGAGCCATCCCAGAGTATCCCTTGCGGGTACCCTGGGGCGGAGTGGGGTGTACGGCTTAACGATTGGTGTGCATTGGCATAATGACGTAGGTGTAGTCGGCAACGCCAACCGGGCGAATGACGCCGGGTTTGGTGGCGGCATTGACTTCGATGGCAACTTCCGGCGTGTCTATGACGGAAAGCACATCCGAGAGGTACTTTACGTTAAAGATGATCTGTTGCTCCGGGCCATCGACGGCGGCATTCAGAATGCTGACATTATCGCCCAACTCTTCGGCTGTCGCCTCGATAGTGACGGTGCCAGGTTCTAAGCCGCTGCCATCACCGCTATTTATTTTGATGCGGGTGATATTTGAACTATCACGGGCAAAGATAGCGGCCTGTTTGACGCGGGCGGCAAAGGCCTTGGTATCAACTACTGCCCTGGTGGTGTGCTCTTTGGGGATAATCTGGCGGTAGTTCGGGAAATTCCCCTCGATCAGGCGAGAAACCAGGTCGATTTGCTCCGTGTGGAACAGCACCTGACTGCGATTGGGCGTCACGATCATCTGTACCGCCCCCTCAGAGGGCAGGATGCGTGCCAGTTCGGTCATGGTGCGGGCTGGCACAAGAATATCGCCATGCGTGCTGTCATCGCCGGGCAAGGGCGAGGTGCGCACGGCCAGACGGAAGGAATCGGCGGCGGCAAAGGTCACTTTTTCGCCACCTACCTGCACCAGTACTCCTGTGAAAACCGGGCGCGACTCATCATCGGCAGCGGCAATCGCCACCTCCGCGATCATCTCTTTGAGAGTGGCAGCATCCATGATAACCGGTGTCTCTCCACCCTCGGCACTGGGAATCATAGGGAATTCCGAGGCATCCATGCCCTTGATATTTGTGTCGCTGCCCTCACTTTTGATATTAACTTTGTTGGTTTCCTCTGGCACGATGATATCAACCGCGGCCTGTGGCAGGCTGTTGACAAAGTCGGTGAGCAGTTTCGCTGGCACCGTCGTCGTTCCCTCTTCCTGAATCTGGGCATCGACCCAACAATTAATGCCAATCTCCAGGTTAGTGGCCGAAAGCTTCAAACGACCGTTGTCGGTCGCCAACAAAATATTGGCCAGGATGGGCAGTGTGCTACGATTTGAGACGGCATGACTCACAATGGAAAGCCCCCGGCTCAGGTCTTGCTGTTTGCATGTAATTTTCACTGGTGTTCTATCCTCCAAACACGACCAGAAAGCAAAAAAAATTGTCTCGGCTAGTATACTACACAAATCTATAAAAGAGAACAAGGCATCCCCTACAAATTCGCTATCGTTTGGATGCTTCCCCTCATTTTGCTCTTGTCTTCTCTTATTCTATTTGGAGGAACAAGAAGCGGACATTAAAGCTCTTTCTCTTTATTCTCGCCCAATATCATCTCGTTATCCTCACCCAATAGCGGCGGTGCTTTGTACAGCCTTGTTGGTGTTTCGGAGAAGTGCATGGGAGAGCCGGAGAGTTTTATCTTTCCTGCCGTGGGATGATCGCATTCCCAGATGAAGCCACGCGTCTGCAACTGCACGTCGCTATAGACCTGGCTGACGGTATTGATGGGGCCGCAGGGAATACCTGCCGCACGCAGTTTTGTCAGCCACTCATCGGTCTCAAGCTCTAGAAAAAGCTCTTGCAGGATGGGAATGAGTTCGTTGCGATTGTGGATACGCAAGGGGTTGGTGGCGAAACGTGGGTCGGTCGCCAGCTCTTCATGATCCAACAATACACAGAAAGATTTGTAGAGCCTGTCGTTGCCACAGGAGACGACGATATAGCCATTTTTTGTGCGGAAAGCCTGATAGGGGACGATGTTGGGATGGCTGTTGCCAAGTCGCGGTGCCTCTGCACCGGAGATCAAGTGGTTGGAGGAGACATTGCCCAGTAGGGAGACAGCCGCCTCAAAGAGCGAAATATCGATATGCTGGCCCTTACCAGTACTTTTCCGCACATAAAGTGCCGCCAGGATAGACATACAGGCGAACATACCGGCGGTGTTATCGGCAACAGGCGTGCCAACGCGTTGTGGCTCACCATCGGCCTCCCCAGTAACGGACATAATGCCAGATTCGGCCTGAGCCACAAAGTCGTAGCCGGGCCGCATGGCATACGGGCCATCCTGCCCATAGCCACTGATGGAGCAGTAGATCAGACCAGGATTGATGGCACGCAATGTTTCGTAGTCCAGGCCCTGTTTCTTTAACGTGCCTGGACGGAAGTTCTCGACCAGCACCGTCGCGGTACGGATGAGTTCAATCAGCTTTTGCCGCTGTTCCGCATCCCTAAAGTCAACTGTGATGCTGCGCTTGTTGCGATTGAGTCCCAGGTAATAGGCACTTTCACCAGCAATGTTGGGCGGCCCAAACTGGCGCGTATCATCGCCCTTGCCTGGCTGTTCCACTTTGATCACGGTCGCCCCAAGGTCCCCCAACATCATGGTACAGTAGGGGCCTGCGAAGACTCGCGAAAGATCAATGACTATTACGTCGGAGAGCGCGGCTTCCGCGTTGGTTGTTTGCTGAAAGTCTTCGCTGTGCTCGTTGTACTTGTTCATAAGGCCTTTACAACTATACAATGTGACAATCCATCTTGAGACACATCAGGTGTTTGTAGATGGATTATAGCGTTGTTTCTGTATATTGGCAAGCTAGGAACGACTGTGATCAAGGGTCTTGTTGAATTCTGTTGAGAGGGCCCTGGCCATCTCATTTTTCGCGTTTATGCCAGGCTTGTAACAATTGTTGTTCCTGCTCAGGCTTCAGCCCTGAGCGGAGCGTGTCTGCTGTAGGGCTGGCGGCTTTCCAGGCTAGCGTATCACGCACAGTGTCGGCCAGGGGACGGAAGGTTAGGCCGTCCGCGAAAGCTTTATTGCAGTTGACGGCTCTCATGCCCATATATGCATCAGGAACCCAGGGCTGCAATCTCACCTCTTCTAGGATAGAGTCCAGGAATGCTTCATCGACCCAGGTGAATTGCGCATCGCTGCCAGTCGCGGCTTTGCACTCTTCTAATAATTGTTGCGTGGAGAGCACATAATCTGGCCCGGTAGCATTGTAGACTCCCGTCTTGCCCGCCTCGACCATACGCACAATCCATTGCGCAAGGTCGCGTACATCTATGAACTGCTCCTGGTGGGCGGGTGTGCCTGGGGCGAGCATCTCTCCTCCCTGGGCGACACGATACGGCCAGTAAGTAAAACGGTCGCTCTGGTCGTCTGGCCCAACGATAAGCCCTGGACGCACGATCAGTACTTTACCGGGCAGTACCTCTTCGGCAGCCTGTTCGCAAAGTGCTTTCAATCCACCATAGGTTTCGCCTGTAACCTCCTCGACGCTCTCATCCGCCAGCTTCGCGACCGGGGAACTCTCGTCAATGCCCGGCTTCGTAAAATCGGCGTAAACCGAGATACTGGAGATAAATGTGTAGTGCTTGACCACGTTTGTCAACGCCTCGGCTGAGGCACGAACAACGCGTGGTACAAAGCCACTGGTATCGATAGCCGCATCCCATTGCCGTCCTTGCAATGCTGCCAAATCTCCGTTGCGATCACCCCGCAACTTCTCCACCTCTGGAAACAAATCTGGGTTATGTTGCCCACGATTAAAGAGGGTCACTTCATGGCCGCGTGCCAACGCAGCCTCCACAATATGGCGTCCTAAAAATACTGTCCCACCGAGTAGTAAAAGTTTCATAACACTTCCTTTCCTCTATCGTCATCTTAAGGCAAGGTTCAATTGTGACGAATGGTGCTTGACCGGTTGAACCGCCAAACCATGTCACCCTGAGCGCAGTAGCCGAAGCCCTGAGCGCAGCGAAGGGGAAGGTCTGTCACGCTCGGCACATAAATGCTTCGCTGCGCGAAGCTTGACAGCGCGGTGTCTTTCTGTTGCTGAGCAACTGTCAAGTCCATTTGAACCTTGCCTAAAATTAATAATACAAGCCGGTAGCATAGAATAAAAGAGAAAAAGAATGCTATGAGCATAACCCTACTTACAGCTATGCTCATAGCATACATAAAAATTCTGGTTCTGTACTTATCTTTTCTTGCGCTTCTTGAGTGCCTCCTGGGCGGTTTCCTGCTGATCGAATGCGGTTTTCTCTTTGAGGGAAGCGTCGGGCATTGAACGAGCAGGACTATCCGTGCTGGGTGTGCCAGTTTCCTGGTTATAGCCGATCTCGACCACCTGTTCTGTGCGGCTGGGCATTGGTTTCTGTCCAGGAGGCGGCTGAGTCGCGTGAGGTCCTGCTTTCGATGTTGGCCACGTAAAGTGGGGGATAGGTGACGTTTGCAACTGCTGTTGCGCTTTGTCTTGGACTTGAAGTTGTTGTTGCTCTTTATCTTGATTCATAAGAAAAATATGTCCTCCTCTTCTCTTTTATAGTATCACGAATAATAGGATTAAAGCGAGACAATGCAAGAGTTCTCGCAGCAACTGGCAGAGATAGTACTTCCAGACCGTGAGCCACAAGAAATATTTGTTGCTCGTTGGATAATAGTAATAGCTTTTAATGTTTATTATACTTCGCCCCCACCAGGGTACCTGATTATGTTAGAAATTTGGAGTAGCATATTTTATGAAAGTACTGATTACGGGGGCCACCGGGTTACTTGGTGGTCACTTGATTAAAGAATTGCAGCAGCGCGGCGAGAAGATTCGCGCTTTGGTTTTGCCGATGGAGAACGCGGATGGTCTGCTGAAGCAAGGGGTAGAGGTAGTCCGCGGCGATATCACCGACGCTGGTAGCCTGGCACCCGCGGTAGAGCAGGTTGACCTGATCTTTCACCTGGCGGGTATGATGGGGGTCTGGCGTCCCCTATCAGATTACCGTTTGGTCAACGTCAACGGCTCTGAGAACTTGTATAAAGCCGCGCAGAAGGCGGGTGTGCGTCGCTTTGTGCATACCAGTTCACATACGGTTTATGGGCTAGGATATGGACGGTTTATGACCGAAAATGATCCCCTGCGTCCTGATGCCGACCCATACAGTCTTACCAAGGCTGAGGCTGATCGCTTGATACGCCGTTTGATGCTCAAAAGTGAGATGGAGACGGTAATCCTCCGTCCAGGCACATTTTTTGGCCCTGGTGATCGACTCCATTTTGGCCGCATGGCGCAGAAAATGAAGAAAGGTACTGGCGTCATTATCGGGCGCGGCAATAATGCCTTGCCATTCTGCTATGTTACCGATGTGGTGGAGGGCTTCTTGCTGGCAGCGTATCACGAAAATGCCCCTGGCAACGTCTACAACATCACCAACGACCAGCCCCTTACGCAGCAAGAAATTTTCGATGCAATCGCTGAGGCTGTCGATGGTACCAGGCCCAAGGCGCATTTGCCCTACCTGCCGATTTACTACGGTGCCTTTGTGGCAGAGAAGATTGTCGCACCCCTGACCCATACCAGGCCAGTGGTGACACAACTGGGAGCCATGATGTTCGGCAGCGACAACAAGCACAGTATAGAAAAGGCCCGCCGCGAATTAGGCTTCGCCCCCAAAGTAGAGCTGCGCGAAGGCATCAAGCTTGCAGCTGCCTGGTTCAATGCTGGTGGCATGGAGCAACCATCCGTCACGCAGTCCAGCTTGCATGCGCCACTCGCTGGAGCCTTGAAATAAAGCAAGAAGTGTGATGGATGGAACGATGCTAGCGACATATGCCGTTAGCATCGTTCCATCCATCACACTTCTTGCTGATGCTATTCTGCTGTTGTAGAGACTTTCTTCCCCGCACCTTTCAAACCATATTTTTTGATGGTGTTGCGGAGCCAGTTTACGGTAGGGCCATCGTCTATCTTCTTGCTGGTCTTGACCAGGAACTGGGCAGTTTCTGGTTTGGGGGCCAGATCGTTAGCCGTGCGTAAAGTGGCCAGTTCCTGGTAGTGCTGGTAAGCCCAGTACAGATTGACACGACACTGCTGACAATTCTTGCTGTCGTCCTCGTTCATTGTTCCACACTGCGGACATTCCGCCATAGCTTTTCTCCTTTACACTGTAGCCTCTACCGCGGCATCAGCAGCCTGGGAAAGACGAGCCTCGTCGGCAGCATTGATGACGGGCAGCGTGCGTAACCGGGCGGACTTGCCACGATCTTTGGGGGCTAACGCGCTGGTCGCGGTACCCCTGGCTACATCTATGGCGACGCTGGCCAGCGTGGGCGTGTGGCAGAGCATGTTGGTATAGGCGGCATTAGCCAATGGGCAATAGCACTCACCAGCTTTAATGCTGCGGCGCAATTCGTCGGCCTTGACCGTGCGCCAGGTCTCGCCAAAATCGTAGTTATGCTCGCGCAGGTTGCCCACCGACTCGGCGCGGATGCAGCACGTCCATACATCGCCATTGGGGGCAATTTGCGCGGAAGCTACTCCTGCCATACAGGGAATAATCTGCCGTTTCTCGACCAGAGTGCGCTTGACAATATCATAGTAGCGATCACGGAATGCCTGGGTGATGCGCGAGACGCCGTTTAACTCCGTGTGGCGAATACCTTCCTGCAACCGTTCAATGACGGGTTGGTACTTCTGGATCGGCGGTGTAATGCCCATACCAACTGTGTCAAGCTCAACGCGCTCCTCGGCAATCTCGCTGATGAATTGGTCGGGTTTGAGTTCGTCATGCACAAACGCGTAGATGTTCTCAAACTCATCCACGTTGAAATTGGAGATCACCGTGTGGACGCCAAGTGTGAAGTTCTTGTAACGGCCCTTGAGTGCTTTCAGGCCAGCATAGGTGCGCATGGCCCGTTCAAAATTTCCTTTGACGCCGCGCACGATATCGTGTTTCTCACCTACGCCGTCCAGCGAGAGATTGATGATGACCTCGGAGCCGGGAGCGGCCTGTAGGACGCGCTCGATGCGCCCAGGAATAATCTTATCTTGAATGCCATTGGTAGGAATATTGATGATGCCAGGGCGGCAGTGCCGATAGGCAGCCTCGACCATCTCTGGCAGATCTTTGCGCAGCGTTGGCTCTCCACCGCTAAAGGTAAACCAGTAAGCGGCATGTCCCACCGAGGCAAAGGTTTTTTCATATTCTTCTATCGTAAAATCGTCGTTTGGGCGTTGCCATACATTGCATGTTTTACAGCGCGAGTTGCAACGATAACTCACACTGATCGTTAGATTCATTGGCAGAGCAAGTGGTTTGCCAAGCGCATAGGACGCCTGCATCTTCGCAATTTTTGGTATAACTTCTAACATCATTCTGTGTTTTTCCCTTTGATGAAACAGCTGATGAAACAGGAAAATATCTCTAGTCTATAGAACGGCACAAAGTGCTGTAAGCAACAGCTTTACCATCGAAAAGTACCAATGTATAATATCCTGAGAGAAGATGAGCATCATTTCCGCTTTTCAGGAGCGCACTAAGAATGAGGTAGCAGGAGCTAATACAGAGAACTGCTAAATCCCAGAGGAAACAGACAGGGGAGCGTAACTGCATGATTGATCTGGACGAATCCACGCTCAAGGCGCGTCTAAGTCGTCGGACGGCAGAGGGACGTTACGAGATAAGCGACATTGACCTTGTGTTAAATATTCGCGCACGGCAGGCGGAGGGCAATAGCAACGGTGTGCGGAAGCTCTGCGAGCTGCTTTTGGAACGCTGCACACCGGTTTTTCTCCAGCGCACGCAGGGGTTGCGTCACCGCCCTGACCTGCGCGAAGAGGCCATCGCCAACATGAATGAACATCTCTTGCGCGAGGCAATGGATCCCACCGAAATATTTATGACGCAGAATTTTATTCACTATTTGCGCTGCCTATGTGCTGATGAGTTCACACGGGTATTGCGCTCGGAAGGACTTCACTACCGTCGGGATAGCGAAGGCCGACCTTCTGGGCGACCCCAACATGTGCCGCGCTCATTGATGGAGCCATTGCGGCCCGCACCAGCCGATGACGAGGGTGTGTTGTCGGCGGATGTCGCCGACCCATTCGATCAATACGAGCGACTCCACGCGTTGGACGAGACCCAGCGCATACTGACCTACCTGACCGATCCCCTCGATCGCTTAATTATGGTGTTACGAGCCATCGAAGGGATGAAATGGGACGACATCGCCATTGCTTGTAAACGTACTGAGCGTACCGTGCGCTTACGCTACGAACGGGCACGAATGTACTTGCGTGAATGCATCGACCGCGAAAAAGTGGCCTATATCCATCCGGCACAGCCGAAGTAATATAGCGAGGCAATAGAAAGGCGTGAAGATAGAATGAATACATACGATTTACAACAATTGAAAATGGCATGGATAGCCGCGAAAGAGGCGGGAGATACCCACGCCCAAGTGATCCTCCTGCGCGATCATCCCGATGCCCAGGCGGAGTTAAGCACTTTTATTGCCGCCTATCATGCGACGGATGTGGCCGAGTCTGCTGCCATGCCATCTCTCCAACCAGCTCTATTGCCGATGCTGCAACGCGCCAGTCAGGCCGCATTGGAGCGCGTCTTCACTACTCAGCCTCAACCAACGACGCTACAGGAGCTGCGGACGCAGCGCGGTCTGACGATGGTGGCGGCGGCGAAGGGACTACGGCTCGGTGTCGATGTGTGGAAAAAGGTCGAATCAGGAGCTATCGAACTGGTCAGCCTGAGCGAACACCAGCTTGAACGTTTTGCCCGTTTCTTTCAAGTCAATGCAGTGCAATTCAGCGACATGTTAAACAATAGCCAGCCCGCTATCACGATGAACCGCCGCCAAACCAGCACCGCCGCTCGCAGCGAGCAACAAAGCCCCCGCAAACAGAGCTTTGCCGAAGCTATCCAACACAGCACGATGTCCAAAAACGAGAAACGTTCCTGGCTAGAAGAATAACATAGGATGTGGGTCACTCTTTCGTAGCGTATCCCACATAGGAGACACCCATGAACCAGCCGGGACCCATTTTCACATGCCCATCGCTCAGGCCACGAGGTATAAATCCGGCCATTTCATGTACTTGCAAGTCACTTCTGGTGAGGTGACGATGGAGTTCAATAGGTTTGATAAAGCTGTGGTAACTATGGATGCCAGGGGTAAGACCGCCACTGGGAAAGTTCTCGCCGTACCAGATGAGCACGGCACGGGCTAGCAACGTGCGGTTGATCGTGTCAAAGACGAAGATGCCACCGGGGGCAAGGACACGAGCAACTTCACGAATTGTTGCTGCCAGGTTGCGTACATGTTCTAAAACGTCGAGGCAGATGATGACGGAAAAGCTTCCATCGGCATAGGGCAAGTCTTCGGCATAGCCTTGCTGGTAATAGATACTTTGCCCAAAGCCGCTCTGTTGCGCGTGCTTACGAGCCTCAGCCAGTGCGCCAGGTGAAGGGTCTATACCCATCATGATGGCTTTGCGCTGTGCCAGTTCCTCACAAATCAGACCGCCGCCGCTACCAATCTCCAATATTTCCTGTTGGGCCAGGGCATGCTCGCCAAATACCCTCGTGATACAGGACTCGATATAGTCGCAACGGTCTCCCGTCATCTGATAGAGGAAGCAACCCTTATCCCACCAACTATATGACGAAAAAATCTCTTCTTGCGAACGTTTGCTTTTGAACATGCTCTACTACCTTTCAAAATAAGGAATGGAGTCCTGCGTATAGCTCAGAATAAAGCCTGATGGCCTCTTGCCACCAATTTTGACACGCTTGCTTGTGCATGTCAAACGGGTGATATTCAGACAGGGAATAACCTATTCGCATAATGTGTTATAATGTTTGTATGACATCAAAAAGTATTTGTATCGCTTCTGTGAGAAACGGTTTCTTCAAGCGTCAATGCATTGAAAGGTGTCGGCACAGGAGCTAATTAACATGAGACTTTACGTTGGGGGACTCCCCTATCAAACAACCGAACAAGATTTGATCGATCTTTTCGTACAAGTAGGCCAGGTTGCCTCGGCAACCGTTATCATTGATCGCGACTCAGGGCGAAGCAAAGGCTTTGGCTTTGTCGAGATGGGCGATGAGCAAGAGGCACGTTCAGCCATTGAGCGTATCAACGGTATCACTATGGGTGATCGAACCATCACGGTCAACGAGGCACGCGAGCGTCAATCTTCAGACAGACGCCCAAACAATAACTATCGGCGCGACCGGTACTAATGCCCATAACCATTCCGAATACATGAGCTGAACAAGAGGCTAGCATATTTGCTAGCCTCTTGTTTTTTGTGTTCACTATTGCCTATGATAGTTCAGAAGAGGTTACTGTTGGTTGCGAGCAAGCCGCTGCTGGGCAGTAGCGTTGTAAAATAAAAACGGCATCATACTCAGCAGCCTTACCCCGTAGCATAGGGATAACCTTTTGATCGTTGAGAATGGAAAAGAAGTCTTCAATCCGTATATTGTACTTCTTACAGTAAGCTTCAACCTCTCTGCCTAATTGCTCATAATCTAGACGATTATGCATACTCATCAGGTTTTCTTTCTATGAAAAAACGGCTTTATCCTGTAATGTCAAAGTCAAAAAGTTCTTTGACCTCTACGTTCAATCCCTGGGCTATCGTAAACAGGGTTTTTACTTTAGGGTTAGCTATGCCTGTTTCAATTTGGCTAACATAATTTACGGATAGCCCGACCTTCTCGGCCAATTGAGCTTGAGTAAGATTTTTTTGGCGTCTCAAGTATTTTAGTTGTCTACCGAGGAGTAAAATTGCTTCTTCCATCCTACACCAGGCTCCATCCAGTACATGCATTTCAGTGAGGTCAATTTATCACATCAGTGGTATGACTTACACAAACCAGTAGTTTGATTGCTTTCGTCAGCTGATTCACACCTTCATCAACCATTCGCAGCAAAAAAACTGATTGACACAACCGCTACAACTGACACAAGTGATACAAGTGATACAACTGTCACATCGCAACAGAGAACCTATCAAAGACCCATGCGAGATCGGGAAAATACCGCCCGGTAGTAGGGGCGCGACTTTTGAGGAATCCTGGGAGTACACAGGTGTACAGTAGAAACATCCAAATCTGTTACAATAGAGGAGGATGTTTCGTAGAAGATAGTAGAGGCCAACAAAGACGAAAGCCTGCCATGCTGCATTACATTAAGTAGAACCCCTGGAGACAACGTGGTATAATGGGGGCCATATCATTTGATTGGTGGAGAGAGGACACACGCTATTATGGCAATGTTTGAAAGCTTATCAAAACGTCTTGAAGGGGTATTTACAAATCTCAGCGGCAAAGGGAAACTGACGGAGGCCGATGTTAATGAAGCCATGCGTGAGGTACGTCTCGCGCTGCTCGAAGCCGATGTCAGCCTCAAGGTAGTACGCCAATTTGTTGATCGTGTCAAAGAAAAGGCTATCGGGTCAGATGTGCTCGGTAGCCTCTCTCCGGCGCAACAGGTGCTATCAATTGTCAATGAGCAGTTGGTAGAGATGCTGGGCGGGGAAGACGGCGATAACAAGCTTGATCTGGGTGGGCAACCGCCCAATGTGATTATGCTGGTTGGGCTGCAAGGCTCTGGTAAAACAACGACTGCCGCCAAGCTCGCTAATTTCTTACGCAAGCAGGGTCAGCGTCCCATTATGGTAGCAGCGGACATGTATCGCCCCGCCGCCGTGCATCAATTGCAGACGTTGGGTAAACAGCTCTCGATTCCCGTTTACACGGAAAAGGCAGGAGCGAACCCGGTAGATATTTGTGTACATTCACTCGATTATGCACGAGAACAGGCGGCAACCGTGGTCATTCTTGACACGGCGGGCCGTTTGAATATAGATGAGCGTATGATGCAAGAGGTCATCAACATTCGTGGGCGCGTCCATCCCCGCGAAGTATTATTGGTGGCCGATGCCATGACCGGTCAGGAAGCGGTACGCGTGGCCGATGACTTTAACAAAGCTGTTGCGCTGACAGGTATGATTTTGACCAAGATGGACGGTGATGCTCGTGGTGGTGCGGCACTCTCGATTCGCTCGGTGACGGGCGTACCGATTAAATTTATGGGCGTTGGTGAAAAAACTGACGCATTGGAACCTTTCTATCCAGATCGCTTGGCCTCGCGTATACTAGGAATGGGAGACGTTCTCTCGCTGATCGAACGGGCGCAGGAAACCATCGATCAGGAAGAGGCACTGAAAGCCCAGGCAAAATTGCAACAGGGCAAGTTTGACCTGGAAGATTTTCTTGGTGCCATGCGTCAACTGAAACGCATGGGTCCATTGCGACAAGTGATGGAGATGATTCCGGGCTTCAACAAAGTGGCAGCGATGCCAGAGATGGAAGAAGCTCTTGAAGGCGACCAGATGAAGTTTGTCGAGGCCATCGTTCTCTCTATGACGAAAGAGGAGCGGCGCACCCCCGATATCATCAATGGAAGTCGGCGCAAACGTATTGCTCGCGGCAGCGGTACGACTGTGCAGGAGGTCAACCAACTCCTGGAGCAGTTCAACGAGATGCGCATCATGATACGCCAGATGAGCACTGGTAAAGGCAAATGGGCACAGATGGCACGACAATTCGGCGGGAATGCAGGTGCAATACCTGGTATGCCTGCTATGCCAGCGATGCCGAAGCCATCCGGGGGAAGTGGTAAGAAGACTGGCAAGGCCGCACGGAAAGAAAAACGCAAACATAAAGCGAAAAGTGGAAGGAGGTAAACCTCTTTATGCTCAAAACACCTTCTGTGAGAGTTCCGCAACGAGTGACGCAAACGTTACTCGTCGCACTCTTGCTTGGCATCACCGTGCTCACCAGTGCTTGCGGAGCCGATCCCCAGGTACAGCAGTCAGCAAACCAGCATAAGACTCAGCTCGATTCGACTATTCAACACGCGCAGCAAATTGGGGTGCCTGCATCATCTCTTAATCCTATTCTGAAAAAAGAACAAACATTAAATAGTTCTAGCGCACCTTTTTCTCTCTTTAACGGTCAGCCTGCCACTGACTATTACCGCACGCAGGCTACGCAATATCAGCAACTGCTGACGCAAGCGCAAGACCTGATTACCGCGACAACGAGTAAGTTCCAGCAACAGGCCCAGGATGATATGCAGGTTTTCTCGTTGGCTCTGACGCGCCGCACTACGCAGCATATTGGCAATGTGCAGCCCTTCACTGCTATATACAATAGCGATCAATCGCTCCTTTTAACCGCGAAATATCCGAAAGACTATGCGGCAATCAGCCTGCAAGCGCAGCAGGCGACCGAGGCACTGGGCTTGATGGGCGCAACATATATCCAGTTGACGACCTTCAATACTACGATTAAACAGATGCAATCGGCCAATATTGATGTGACTGCTATGCAAACACAGTATCAGGGCGATATGCAGGTTTTCAATACGGCCAAAGCAACGGCTGATTTCCGTAATCTGGGTACATTCATTGGTTCCCAGTACCAGCAAGCGGTGGTGAACTCTATCGCGGCCCTGCCCTATGTTGGGGCTGCTAAGTTGGGCGAATTCAAAACGCAGCTTGGCTTGCTCAAAACCTATGGGATGGATGCCAGTGCTTATCAGAAGCTCTATGCTACCGATCAGGGCTTGATGAATAAAGCGAAGACGATCCAGGATTACCTGAACTTTTCTAACAAGGTCAATACCGATATGGCTACGATGCATGATGACTTGGTACAGGGTGCATCAACGTACCTGATCGGCCAGCTTGACCGCGAGGCGAACGCGTGGGGACAGGCCCATCTTTACCATAATAAGTTCGATAACACGAACTATATCCTGGACTCCGGCTATACGTTGAACGGCATTGGCTACTGGCTGAACCGCGAACTGGGTTGGGCCTATACCCCCCAGGATTTCCAGTCGGTCGTGGATGATGAGAACAACGAGTTCTATAGTTTCCAGATGATGCAAGCTGACTACAGCGACAAAACGCCCTATAACCAGGTTCACGCTACCGACCTCCAGTTGATGAACCATTACCATCTATCGGGACAGACCATTGTTGTTTCTATGGTGGAGCAAGCCTTGCGCCTGTACCAGAATGGTAAACTAGTGAAGTCCTTCCTGGTCACGACGGGACGTGTCGAGCGGCCTGCGCTGCCGGGCTATTGGACGGTACAAGATCGTAAGTCGCCGACCGAGTTCAAATCATCTGATCCGCCGGGCTCACCGTACTGGTATCCACCGACGCCGATTCACTATGCTATCCTCTATCATTGGGGTGGTTTCAACATCCACGATTCCTGGTGGCGTGTGGACTACGGCCCCGGCACCCAGTTTCCCCACTACGATAGTGGTGGCGACGAGTCGTTCGCGGGCAATGGTAGCCACGGTTGTGTGAACGTGCAAGAGGATCAGGCCGCCTGGCTCTACGCCAATACAGGCTGGAATACCAACATTGTGATTTACTAGGATTGTAGTGAGCAGCTTTCTATATAAGGAAAACGCTCTGACCACCATTGGCGGTCAGGGCGTTTGCTTTCTACATCCTCTTAATAGCATTGCCCTACAGTGGAGGCAATAAACCTGCTTTAACAATGGGCAATTGGCGATAGAGAGATGCACCGGTAACATGGGTGCGCCAGCTTTGCACGGACTGGAGATCGCGCAAGAAATCCTGTTGGAGATCGATGCCCAGAGCTTGCCAGAGCAGGCTGATAGCGCGGCGGGCAAAGGCGATATCGTTGCGCGGCTCAATGCGGTCCAGGTCTTCAAAGAAGAAACCGCAACTGGTGAAGCTATATTGCAGGTAATACTGCGCTTCCAGTAACAGCAGTGTACGCTGAACAAGTTGTGCATCCTCTGGTATATGCTGTTCTTTGCCATACTGAGTCCAGAAGCTTTCAGGTGTTTCCCAGCCATTGCGCAAGGCAAGGTAGGCGTTGCGTGCGGCCCAGGGATTGCTCAAGGTCTCGCCCGCGTACTGTTCAAAGAGAGCATCGCCGCGCTCAGCCAGGTGGTTGAGAGCCTGACGAAGATGGCCCTTCCAACTGCTATCACCTTCGGTACACTCGCAGCCAGTATCCCAGCGTGCTACGCCGTGTCCACAACTCCATGCACTTGGTACGCGCAGTTCCACCTCTTTGGTGGGAGGATGCAGCAACAGAAAGCGTTCTAACGTACAGACTTCAAAGCCGTAGTCGGGCGCACCTATCGTAATCAGGTGCGAGAGGAACTTATCGCGCCACGGTTTATGATGCCCATATAGTTCGCCATCGGTGGCGATGAGCAGCAACTGCGCCTCGCCAGTATCCTGCTTACTTTTCACAAGATGACCAGCCAGGTAAGAGGCGGCGAAGAGATCAGCGTTGCTGGTGGTATTCCAGTCGAATGAGACGCCGCCGGAGAGCGGTGCATTATAGAAAAAGACGATGATGCTGCGACCACTGGGCAAGCTCACAATGTATGGCTCGGTTGGATCAATCGAGGTCGCGGCCTGCCAGGGGGCGAGGACAGTATAGGTTACACCATGCTGGGCTAACAGGTCGAGACATTCGAGATCGACCGCCGTTTCTGCCAGCCACATGCCATGGGCGTCGTGTCCGTAGCGATGGCGGAAATCCTGGAGGCCCCACAAGATTTGTGTTTCTTTATCACGAGTGTTCGCCAGAGGCAGGATCGTATGGTTGTACGCCTGGGCCAGCGCGTTGCCAACGCCATAGCGTTCGCGATGCAGGCGGTCGGCGTCAATAATGAGTCGGTATACCTCTGGATGGGCATCTTCTAACCACGCGGCCAGCGTTGGCCCCAAATCGTAGCTAATGGATGAGAAGTTGCCCGCTTCGGCATTGGGGCGATAGCATTCAGCGGTAATCTTCTCATTAAAGTTGGCATAAGGTGTGGCTTCAGGCTCTATCGGCAATATTCCAGTGAACGGATTCTCACGTGGGGGTTGATAAAAGTGTCCGTACAGGCAGAGGTAGATGCTACCTGCCCGTTGACGTTGCAATGAGTCTTCTGCTGCGGTTGTTTGTTCGATCATGTACCACCTTCACTGGTTGTGCGTATTGTAAGGGCGCAATAATGAATGTTTCAATAAGTAATTTGGTATATAAAGATACAACGTGTGGACGCAATAAATGGTATCTCTACATCTATATGGTACACGTTTACTATTTCGGAAAAAGGGACAAAGGAGGAAGGTGGGCGCATACAATGCGCCCTATAACTCAACATATTACTACGCGCTTAAGCTATTGAAGCCGAAAGGAGTATGGAGTACACCGCCCTGAGCAGACATGATAAACTCTTCGTATGCCTCGCGCAACTTGGGGTAGCGCAGGAGAAAGAAGCCCGCGTACTCCTGGGACAGCGGTCGTGGCTGGCGCAAGAGACGCATGTTCACGTCTTTCAACAGGCGATTCCCTTTTTTCCCGTTACAATATTTGCAGGAGGCGACGAGATTGTCCCATGTGCTCAGCCCACCTTTTGAACGCGGGATGATATGATCAAGTGTCAGGTCGCGGCTACGCTTGCCGCAGTACTGACATGTCTCATCATCGCGTAACAGGATGTTTGCTCGCGTTGGCTGGAGAGCCACACGAGGAACCCGCACATTAGCCAATAACTGCACAATCACGGGACGTTCCAGTTCAAGACGTCGAGCTTCGATACTCTCTTCGATCAAACTACGAACACTCTCATCTACAAAGGTGACTTTCTGCTTCGAAAGCAGCACGATGAGACGACGCTCTGGAATGACCGAGAGAGGCTGTAGTGAGGAATTCAGTACAAGAACGGGCATGAAAGCTTCCTTTCCTCTCTGTCAGAGCCGATAACCACAACAGACAGCGAGGGAGAAGCATGAGGTGGAACATGGGGAAGGGGAGAAACCCAAACCCCTCAGCTTCTACTGCCGTCTGCTACGACGACTAATTGGATACGGGTATAAAAGCCTTGCACGTCCAGGTGAGTGTGGCACAGCGGAACGTTCACTCCCCGTGCATCGGTCTCTATGTGAGCCAATACAACAAGCAGCGATCAGAGAACACCAAGATGCCGAAGCAGTGAGGTGTTGGCTCTGCTGTATCCGCATTCCAGAACTCCTTATACTTACCGTTAACCTGAGAACGATTTGTGACACTTGTGACACTTCTTAGCTTGTGTTACCCGCGAGTGGGTTGACCCAAGGAATTAAGTGTGCCATCCTGGTCGGGGTGAGAGGACTTGAACCTCCGACCTCAGCGTCCCGAACGCTGCGCGCTAGCCGACTGCGCTACACCCCGGTTTGACTATCCGTGCAAGTGATTGTACATGTACATGGCTCACAACCTGAGCCATCCTGTCGTGTTCGAGGCGCATGAGCATTGCTGCTAAGCGATTCTAAACACCTCCCCTGCTCATGGGTAGTATAGCATAAAGTAGTAAGCTTTGGCAATAGGCTATTTTGCTATCGGAAAGACATGAAAAAGGAAAGCAAGATACAGATAAAACCGAGATAAATTGAGCCAAAGAGGTAGCCCATCACCATACCAGTGGTAGCCATATCTCCACTGCCCTGTAGGCCAGGAATGGTTTTAGCGCGGTGTCTACCAATATGTCCGAAAACAACGGCCAGGATGGAGGGTACAATCATGAGCAACAAAGGTATGAGCAGAAAGAACCATGAGACCCCCTCAACATGGGTAAAAGAAAAAAAGACGGTAGGTGTTATGCATGAGAAAAAGAGTGCGAAGATGCTTATGAAGCCAAAGGAGAGGCTGGCAATAGCCATCCAGTTCCATTTTTGTGTGTGAGTTGAGGGCCAATACACCATAGATGAGCTGCCCATAGTGGGATTGGGGCCAGCATGGGTACCGGTTTGTTGCGCGAAGCTCATCATACCCATGCTCATGCCGCCAGTCATAGAAGCCATTCCTGAATTGAGCGGAGGTACCATCGCCGCCGACGATTTGCCAACAAACGGAGGAGGTTGCACACTACTGGGACCTGGATAAGCTACCCGTGCTGGCAAGCCATAGTGATGTTGGTGTAGCCACGCGTCGGCAATACGCTGCAATTCCTCTTTGACCTCGCCAATGGTTGCCGGTCGCTGCCCCGCGTCAATCGTTAGCATGCGCATAATCAATGTCTCAAGTTCGGCTAAGGTGGGTTCCGCCGTTAATGCAAGCGGAGCAAAGCGAAATGGGGTTTGGGAAGGATCGTCGCCACTGATTAATTGGTGCAACGTGACGCCGAGGCCGTAGATGTCTGTGCGCGGGCTGGATTGTGCTTTGCCGTATTGCTCTGGCGCGGCATAGCCGGGCGAGCCAAAGGGCATGGTGTCTTTGGCCTGCCCCGGCTTGAAATGGCGAGCAATGCCGAAATCGATGAGGGCAATATGCCCACCGGGGGTACACATAATGTTCGCGGGCTTGAGATCACGAAAGATAATGGCTGGCTGACGCGAGTGCAGGTACTCCAGCACATTGCAGAGCAACAAGCCAATCTCAAACACCTCTCCCATGGGCAGTCGTCCGGCGGGCATCGTTTCCAGGTGCTTTTCCAGCGTCGTGCCTTCAATGAAATCCATTACCAGGTACCAGCACTCGACAGCAGCAAAATGACTGTAGATGTGTGGCAGATTGGGATGTTTCAGGCCAGACAGCAGGAGCAGTTCACGGTTAAAGGCCTCGGTGGCCTCAATCACCTCGCTCGGTTTGAGTCCGCTGAGCGTGATCGCTTTGATCGCTACCGGGTGATTGTGGTAGTGGGTGTCTTCCGCTTTATAGACGGCACTGAAACCACCTTTGCCCACCTGCGCGAGAATACGATAGCGTTCTTGCAGCAGGTGCTGGTCGTTAACCTCATCGTGGAGGGCGGTGGTAATTTTGAGTGAAAGCCCACAGGCAAAACAGACGCTGCCATCCCGTGGATTGGCCGCGCCGCAGCTTGCACAGTAGCGTTCCGAGAAACTCATCTCCAGCTCTCTCTATTTTATAAGCCGAATTATAAGTAAGGAGGCCGCCATCAGATGTGTATGGCCGCTCTCAGTATCACTGTGGAAATGTCGGCCAAATTATCCTCCCTTGTAGAGTATAGACGTATAATAGGGGCAAAAAGTAGGGGCAAATGACCTATTTTTTCGTTTTGACTTTTCATCATCGTAGAAAAGGAAGAATACACGAGAGTCGTTACATTGTTTCAACACTTCTTAACGCAAAAGCTGTAAAGATAAAGCAGTAGTATTTAGTACTGGATAGCTTGTTTATACAAGAATACCCATTTATAATGAGAAGGACAAAATATGATGGGCGAATTAGAAGAGGATGGTACATAACATATTGAGCTGATGAGATAGCACGTTGGCGAGGTACCGTGTGCAACAAGAACAAATAATACTGCCAGTCGGAAATACTGTCCGCGTCCCCGATGGAAAGCACTATGTAATAGAAAATTTGCTTGGCAAAGGTGGTTTCGGAGCGGTCTATCTGGTGAAAGATCGGCAGGATGAGCAGAAGCTCTATGCGCTGAAAGAGGTTATTGATCCCAGCGAGCAGGATCGTGACCGCTTCACTTCTGAGGCGGAGCTTTTGAAAAGACTCCATCACAAAGCTTTACCCCGTATTTACGATGTATTTGAGCATGAGAAGCTGAAACGGGTGTATATCTTGATGGATTATATCAAGGGGCGTGACCTGGAAGCTCTTTTGACAGAGCAACCGGAACAGTACTTTGCTTTGCCACTGGTGATCGCCATTATGGATTCCATTGTGGATGCTCTGTCCTATATGCATCAGCAAGTGCCGCCTATCGTTCATCGAGATATCAAACCGGCAAACATCATCGTGCCTTTAACGGCGGAAGAAGCTGTCCTGGTTGACTTCGGCCTGGCGAAAGAGTACGTCTCCGGTAAAACGACAACGATGATTCGACACGGCTCACCTGGCTATGCGGCGTTGGAGCAATATGGTCATGGCGGAACCACACCGCGCACGGATATCTATGGATTGGGAGCAACACTGTATACGTTATTAACCGGTGTTGTGCCAGCAGACCCAGTGACCCGTATCACAGAGAGCAGAGACTTCGACTCTCTCACGCCTGCCAGTCTCCTGAATCCAATGGTGCCAACAGCAGTAGCTAAGGCCATTCAACGTGCGATGAGCATTAATGAGCGTGACCGCTTCGAAACTGTAGAGGAGTTCTGGCAAGAGATAACTGCACACGCCACCGAGTTGCAAGAAACTGGACAGGGCATAGGAATACAGGAATCCGCTAAAGTACCCTTACGATTGCCGCAGCCGCTTACTGTAACTGAGCAAGAACTGAAACCTATAGCAGTAAAGACCTTGCAGAAACAGCAACGTGTACTGCCTAAGAAGCGATCTACCGTGCTTGCTATGGCTATTGTGATCCTTTTACTAAGTATAGCCGGAAGCAGCATCGCGTTCAACGTGCTGAAACGTGGCAATGCTGCCTCATCCATCCCTCAAACGAAAATAACCGCTATCAGCACGCTTCCTGCTACCAAACCAATAGCTCCAGTCCGGTCTGAATTTCCCAGTCTCGCCTCCTTGTATGGCGGTACCATTGGCGACATTGTTTCGAAAGAAAGCACCGCGCTATTTCTTACTAATGTTCAACAAAACCAGGGGAACTTCCATGGCTTCTTTAAAGGACTAGGATTGGCTGGAACTTTTACCGGAACTGTGACAAAAACCGGACAAGTCCAGTTTACGGTGCCTATTCAAGGCGGTGCTTCGCTACTTGCATTTAAAGGTGACATCAAAGTAGGCGGTGATATTGAGGGAACCTATCAGGTGTTGGATCAACATGGTCAACGTACTGGCGATTCCGGCATGTGGAATGGTCAACCTGACGCAAGTAGGCAGTAAACACACATACCACAGGCGTATTTGCTGTGCAAAAGGCTTTATAAGCACCTCAATCTATTTCATGTGCATGCTACAATAGATTTATTTTCTATCTCATCTTAACCAGTTGAGGATAGATAGAATGTATTATTGTAGCTAGCGTTACTTTCTTCTCTTAAAAACGTTACTTAGAAAGAAGTACTTACACAGGCGTCAATGGTGAATTTTGTACTTATTAGTGCTTATTTTACTGCTTATTTTTAACGAGAAGAGAGCACACCATGAAGTTCAAGCGATGCATGACGATTCTTGCATGCCGGTTGCCATTTCTACTCGGCACCCTCGCGCTCCTCATCTTCTTCACAGGTGTCAAGCCTGTTGCTGCCGCGACGCCAGCATTTGTACGGATCATCCACGCTTCACCTGATGTCGGAACAGCGGACGTTTTTGTTGATGGTTCAGTGCTGCTGAGTAGTTTTCAGTTTGGGGCGATTACAGATTACGCGGCAATACCGCCCGGCCCTCATAAGGTACAAATTGCGCTGGTCGGTAAGGGAGTTGGCGGCTCGTTAATCACGCAGACCTTAGCGGTCAGCCCAGGAATCGCTTATACTGTTGCCGCCACTGGCACCCAGGCTACAGGGCTAGGATTGGAAGTTTTTATCGATAACAATGTTGTTACCGGCAATATGGCGAAAGTGCGGGTCTATCACCTCTCGCCTGATGCTGGTAATCTTAGTGTAAGCGATGGCAGTAGTACGATTCTGAATGGTATCACCTATCGGCAAGCAAGCGGATATGTATCTATTCCCGCCCAGTCCTACACGTTCAATGTGAGTGGTGGGAGCCTGAGCAATAACTTGTCGGTTGCGGTCACAGCCAAAGCTGATACGATTACCAGTATCTTTGCTGTTGGCCTTGTCAATGGTACGCCGAACATCCAGCTTGTGTCTACAGAGGCAAACGGCACGCCGAGCCTGCCCAACACAGGTAGCGATCCCCATGCAGTGGCAAGTACAAGCACAAGCGACTGGCAAGCATTTAACCCATGGCTTCTGGGTATACTGCTCATCGTTGTAATAGGGATTGGTGCCACGTCTTTGGGTAAAGATATTGTACGCCAGATAACAGGATTGCGTTCCGGTAGATAAGAAAATGCCAGCGTTGCTTTCCCTTGACCCCAGGGTTGGTGAATGATTGCCAGGGCGACCATCGCACCATGAGCAATCATTCACAAGCCCTGTCCTTGACCCTAAGCTAAGGAGCATTGCTCATGACGCGTGTGGCGAAGCTAACATGCTATCTACTTGCTGTGGTTATCGCACTCGCAGTAACCTGCTGCGGTTCGTTGACAACCAAAGAGATAGCATCGCCACACGCGCTATCTTATGATGCCGCTACCCCTGCCAGGGCATCCAGCCATAACGCGATCCCGCAACCAGTTCGCTTGCTTATCCCTTCTATCAAGGTAGATGCTGCTATAGAGTCGGTGGGTGTGCTACCGAATGGAGACCTGGAAACCCCTACGGTAAAACGTTGGGATGATGCCGGGTGGTACCAGACTGGTCCAGTGCCAGGCCAACGGGGCAGCGCGGTCATTGATGGACATCTTGATCGGCCCGGTGCCTATCCCGCGGTCTTCTGGCGTTTACGCGAATTACATGCCGGTGAAGCAGTGATCGTCATGAATGCCCAGGGCAAAGCGGTTCATTTTCATGTAACGCAGGTTGCGTTCTACGCTCCCCAGGCAGCACCTCTCCAGGAAATCTTTGGCAATGGCGGCGGTACCTATCTCAATTTGATTACGTGCGCAGGAGATTGGATACCAGACCAGCATCAGACCACCCAACGCCTCGTTGTGTATACGGCGTTAGGGTAGAGATCGACCGTGCGCTTGTATCCGCTTAAAACGCTTCGTGATTGCTCACTGACAGCGAGCAATCACGAAGCGTTACCTCTTTTTTACGGGGAGATACGTGATACATAGAGATGAAGATGTAGGGAAAGTCGTTTGCGCTGCGCTCTGGAAGGATGATAGAATGAGCATACAAACTGGAAACCATAGGATAGACAACCAAATGCATCATGACCAGGCAGCCGCCACACCTACCACGGAAATTGAGCGACCTGATCTCTATATAAATCGCGAATTAAGTTGGATTGCGTTCAACCGACGTGTTTTCGAGGAGGCAGAGGATACGCGCCATCCACTGCTTGAACGCGTCAAGTTTCTATCTATCTTCGATACCAATCTTGATGAGTTCATTATGATTCGCGTGGCCGGCCTCAAAGACCAGCTCGCGGCACATATAACTTCGCTCAGTCCAGATGGTTTGACGGCAGAGCAGCAGATGGCGGCGGTACGCCAACAACAAACACCGCTTATTCAGGAAGTGCATCACTACTGGCGCAATACGATTTTGCCCCTGCTGGCGGAACAACATATTCATATCTTGAGCTACGAACAATTGAACGATCCCCAACGAGCGGCCATGCTCTCGTACTTTGAGCATGAAATCTTTCCCGTTTTGACGCCATTAGCAGTAGACCCGGGGCATCCATTCCCACATATCTCGAACCGCAGTTTGAATCTGGCGGTAGTGATTGCGGATCCCGGCCAGAGCGAACGCTTTGCTCGCGTCAAGGTTCCGCCCTCTCTACCGCGCCTCGTACCCGTACCAATCAGCGCGGATATTCCCCAGATGGGGGCCTATGTCTGGATTGAGCAGGTCATCGCGGCGCATCTGAGCATGCTCTTTCCGGGTTTTAACGTGTGGGAGTCCTACCCGTTCCGCGTGCTACGCGATGCCGACATTGAATTGCAAGAGGACGAGGCTGCCGACCTGCTGGAATATATTGAGAAGGAAGTGCGTGAACGCCGCTTTGGCTCGGTAGTTGATCTGGCGGTCAATCCCTCTATGCCGCCACGCATTCGCAGCCTTTTGCTCGATAACCTGGAAATCACCACTGACGATTTGACGGTTATTGATGGCCCATTGGGCATGGGCGATCTGATGGAGTTGTATCGCCTGGAGCGGCCTGAGCTCAAAGACCCACCCTTTACACCGCGGATGCCGACGGTCTTGCGTAAAGAACAGAATCTGTTTGAAGTTATTCAGCGGCATGATGTCTTGATGCATCATCCGTATGATAGCTTCAATTCGGTTGTTGAGTTTATTCACGCAGCTGCACATGATCCACAGGTGTTAGCCATTAAGCAGACGCTCTACCGCGTTGGTAGCAATTCGCCTGTGGTCACTATGCTGTTGGAGGCGGTCGAAAAAGGGAAGCAGGTGGCGGTGCTGGTCGAATTAAAGGCGCGGTTCGACGAGGAGAACAATATTGAGTGGGCGCGTGCCCTGGAACGAGCCGGAGTACACGTCGTCTATGGCCTGGTCGGGCTTAAGACACATGCCAAAGTAGCAATGGTGGTGCGCAAAGAGGTTGATGGGCTGCGCCGCTATATCCATCTTGGCACCGGAAACTATAACGCGACGACGGCACGGATCTATGAAGACCTCTGCCTCTTCACCTGCCGACCCGATATTGGCGCGGACGTGACCGATTTGTTCAACTTGCTCACGGGCTACTCGCGCCAGCATTCCTATCGCAAATTGCTGGTGGCTCCTATCGGGTTGCGTGCCTCGATGGTGGAACGCATTGAACGCGAGATTCGTATGCAGCAGGAGCATGGCAATGGTCGCTTGATCTTCAAAATGAACGCGTTAGTTGACCCGGAGATCATTCACCTGCTCTATCGCGCTTCGCAAGCAGGTGTCAATATCGATTTGATTATACGTGGGATGTGCTGTCTACGGCCTGGTATCCCTGGTGTGAGCGACAATATTCATGTCAGAGGTATTGTCGGGCGTTTCCTGGAGCATAGCCGTATCTTCTACTTTGGCAATAACGGCAACGAGGAAATCTACCTGGGTAGTGCCGATATGATGCAGCGCAATTTGAATACGCGGGTGGAGACGCTTTTCCCCATTGAAGACCCCGTTTTGCGTGAGGTCATTCGTGTTCATGTGTTGCAATCCTATCTAGCCGATACGGTCAATACCAGTGAATTGCTATCTGATGGTCGCTATGTGCATGTTCGTCCCGAACCCGGTGAGCCGCTCTTCGATTGCCAGGGCTGGTTCATGTCTCACCCCTTGTTTGAACAGCATCCTGAAAACAATGGTACCGTCACACGGGCCATACCTTCGGATTCGTAACGAAAATAGTAAATGCGTGGGGGAATGCCTCACGCATTTACTATGAGCCTGGAACATTCTTAATAGCTGATGAAGGTGACGCCAGGGCCGGGGGAGAACTCGACGTTGGTGACCTGCCAGTAGTAGGCACCCCAGTTCATGTTACTGGCGATGAAATGCCCATTACCGAGGACGCGTTCCACCACTGCCACATGCCCAAGGCTATAAGCACCTTGCACCCATGGCTGCAAGTCTACAATATCTCCTGGAGCAGGCGTGCCGGAGACATGCCAATGGTAATTGTAGGCTCGCGTCGTCCAGGCCCAGGCATCCGCATTAGTAGTCCACGGTACGTAGACGCCGTGCAATTGGTGGAAGCGTTGATTGGCCCACCATGTACATTGTCCATAGGGGAAAGAGTTGCCTGCGCCCTGAGCAGGTGGTAGCACATTGCTACTACCGCTTCCATGAGAGGAACCCTTTCCTTGGCCAGGAATACAAACGGTCTCTCTGATGTAGATGACATTGGGATTCGCGATGTGGTTGTAGGAGGCGAGTCGCTGCCAGCTCGTATTGTGCCGGGCTGCTATCGCACCCAGAGTATCGCCACTTCCCACACTATAGCTCTGATCGCCTTTGGAACAAGGCGATTGGGCAAAAGCTCCAAAAATATGCATGCCCATCGTGTTACCGAGCAATAGAAGCCCCAGAATAGCTACGACGCTGATGTGACCGGCCACAATACTTGCTGCGCGGTGTTGCTGAAAATACAGCCAGATGCGTTGGTGTTTGCGCATATGCACGCTTTACCTCTCCTCTGCTATATACTACCGAACGGGCCATACACACGAGAAAGCCCGCAATCCAATAAATGGTTACAGAAGAGCATATTAGCGCATGCATAAGGAGACACGGCCTGAAGCATGTTGAAACATAGGACGAATGGGCTAGAAGGGGGGTGTGAGTTTAGCGCAATGAAAATGTATTTTTGAAGAGAAAGGTATTGACGAAGCGTAAGAGACATGTTATAGTGTGCCACGTACCGGATAGACGAAGTCTATCGTAAGCAAGCCAAGGTAGCTCAGTTGGTAGAGCACAGCACTGAAAATGCTGGTGTCGTCAGTTCGATTCTGTCCCTTGGCATTTTTTGTCACCTCAATACTGAAAGACAAGTCTCGACAAGCCTGAGAAGCCAATCGAGATTTGTCTTATTTTATTCAGTACAGCTAACTACAGCAACGACTACAGCAACGACTACAGCAACGGCAAAACTTATGCCAATTCCCTTCCTTCCTCTTCTGATGTATCCGTATTATCATTTGATGCACCTGTATCATCAGGAGCGATATTCCATCCTTCAAACACCTGACTAAGCCTATCCATCGCATCTCGTTGCATTGTTGGCAAGACATGAGAATAGACATCCATCGTCATGCTGATCTCGCTATGTCCCAGTATCTCTTGCACCACTTTAGGATGAACGCCCATGCTCAATAGTAGGGTCGCTGCACTATGCCGCAAGTCATGAAAGCGTCTCTCTGGTAGCCCCGCCTTTTCAAGCAACTGCTTTAGCAGGACAAGCACACCACCAGGGTTAAGATGCTGACCTAGTGGCTTGCAGAACACGTAATCATGCTCTTCCCATGAGTCACCAGCCAAACGCTTCATTTCGTTCTGGCGTTTACGATGCTGTTTAAGAGCTTCAAGAGCAAAACTAGCAATAACAATGTTTCTCCTACTACTCTTTGTTTTTGGGTCGGACTCTATGTAGAGATCACCTCTATCCTTGCCCATTTGCGTAGGAAGGCGGCTGAGCATACGACGCACCTGTAATGTCCCTTTATCAAGGTTAATGTCTTGCCATTTGAGGCCGAGCAATTCACCACGACGCATACCAGTAGCTAGAGCCAGAACAAACAGGGCCTCTTGTGGATGTCCTTTTGCCACCTCTAACAATTTCTTCGCCTGATCTGGCATCAATGGACTAATCTCTTTGTGCTGTTTACGTGGAGGTGAAACCATTTCACAGACATTCCTGTAGATCAGTCCCATCTTGATAGCATCATCCAATGCTTTATGCAACATCTCATGAATTGCGCTAACCGTTGTTGGAGACAAACCCTCTTTCAGCTTCTTAGATTTCAGCGTGTTTATGTGCTGAGGTGTCAGAGCCAGTAACTTGACCTTACCTATGATAGGCACGAGGTGTAAGCGTACAATACTCTCATACCGTTCATAGGTCCGAGGACGAACGGCATCTTGCACATTATGTTCAAGCCAGTAGGCAAGGTACTGGCTTAACGTTTGTTGTGGAGCCGTAACCAGCGTTCCTTGTTGTTTCTCTCGTAAAGCGGCTTGCATTTTGTCGTGTACCTCTTGCCTCTTCTTAGAGTAGAAGTATTTCCGCTTGCCATCCTCAAGTGAGATACAACCTACATACATTCCATCTATCTTACGCCGATAAATGGAACCCTCACCATTCGCTCTTTTTGCCATAGCTCACCTCTTCAATCTACTGAATAACCGTCCGTTCACGCTGTTCTAACCATTGCTGCAACGCCAAATGCGAGATACGTACAGCACGCCCAAACCGCACGACTGGAAGCCCCTCTTTTTGTATGAGATCATACACTTTGTTGCGGCCCAAACTCATACACCGCATCACTTGAGGAATTGTCAGCAATAATGGCTGCACAGCAACCTCTTTAGAGACCCGTGTTGGTGTATCTATACTCTTTTCCATAAGCAACCTCCCACAAATGGCTTTGCCATAACACCACTACTCAGGCCGAAACGCCCGTGCTACATGTTCCCAAGACACCACAGCATAGGTATCTTGTATCAGGGTATGCACCAGCATCACTAGCGCAGGAAGCAGCGACCGATGCGTCGGAGGAACATCCATCCACGCATCGACTTGTTCCCTGAACCACTCGTGAAGTGCATCGGCATACGCATACGGACTCGCCACCGATTGCATCAACACCTGTGCTGGTCGGTGAAAGAAAGAAATCATGGTGATACTTTCGTGAAGTGTCTTCGTGAACACGTTGTCGCAGGTCGTTGGTTGCCCCACCAGCAGTTTCACCAACCCATCCCAATCGGCATACGCCAACGCCGACCCAACCACGTCCCACACCAGGAGCCGAACCTGTTCATCATAGAACGTCTCACGACTAGCAAAGCCCGTCACCCAGCCATTGACCATATCTTCTACCCACCACTTCACGTTCAATGCCGCCACACGCTCATTGGGCGTCCGCACTACAAGACCAACCATCTCTTGCATCACCTCTTGCTCATTGCTCAGATGCAGATGCATGAGCCAGGTAAACTTGTTTTCCCAACCGTTATAGTCCGCTAGTTCCATGTCATTCCTCACTTTCACCCTCACCTTGCACCACTAATGGCAAGCCATTTGGACACACAACCGGAACAATACGACCATCTACCCAAGCTAAAGGCACCTCAACACACACGTTCCCATCTCGCAGTAGCTCTACATCGACATGGAGCCATCGTTCAATGGAACCATCAGCCGATTGGATAGCCGCTCGTACGACCCGTTGTTTGTGTTCTCGTTCCATCAGCGACAACACCGCCCGCTGAGACGTTGGAGCATAGACGGTCTCCGCACAGGTCGGAAACAGCGACGGCCACCACCGCCACAGAGCCACCTCGTAAGGTTGATAGTCCTCACTCATGGCGCACCTCCCACCACTGATGTGGTGTCTTCTCGACACGGTGCTTCTCTTCCTGTTCCTGGCATGCATGACACCAATACTCATTCCCATCATCCTCATCAAAGGCCGACTCCTGCCACCAATCCAGTATCCAACTCCCACATGCCGTATCCGCCATATAGTTCGTTTCGTCCATGCAGACTGGTCGTCCACACCGAAAACACGAACGCCACCGACCAGATTTCTTGCACACACAACACGGCCCAGGGCCAGAGGACACCACCTCTGGCAATGCGCGTGGTTCCGACTCACCATCCTCATCTTCACACATCGGCTTGCTCACTCCCTTGCTTCTCATGGTCAAACACCATGTGTTCATACAAGCGTTGTTGCTCGAAGCGCACCCGCTTTTTCGCCACTTCCAGGGCAAAGGCTCGACTTCTCGCCCCCAGGTAAACAGGTGTGCGTTCGCGCAACCAATGGATGATGTAGACCAAATCCGTCTCATCACCCCGTGAGCCATCGCGACCCAACCATGCCGCCATACTCGATAAGTAGCCCACTGCTGCTGCTGTGGCCCGTTGTAAGTTGGCTTGCCGCTTGCGTTCCCGTATCACCGTCCCCTGATCTGGTCCTGCGTCAGGTACGAGAGCGAAGGCCCGTTGCACCGCTTGCCACACCGCATGGGTCGGCCAGCGGGAGCGGTTACTATCGGTTCCAGGCACCACCAAGCGCAGCCAGCCATCGGGCAGACCATCCTCACCACCATCCACATGACCTGTGGCATAGGCCCACAAGAACGAGATGCGTTCGGTCAAGGTATAGGCATCCTCAATACCACAGAACTGCTCAGACACACTCACCTCATGCAACACTTCCCGTTTGAAGCGAAACTCCACTCGCCACACTGTTGGCTGGGTCTCTTCATCCCAGCCGCTCGTTGCCCACAGGTCATGAAACCACCACTTCTGACTCTGTTGCCGTATCTCACGCGTCTTGTCATAAATCACACAGGAGAGCGGCCCCCCTCGTGAAAAGAGGAAGCCAGAGCGGTTGAGGCCAAAGGAGAAGTCTTCGATGTGTAAATCCGTCACCTCATACGTCCCCCGCTTGCGTGAGCGTGAGACAAATTCCCGCCGTTGGTCAATGGACTCCACATCCCAGCCCGCAATATCGGCACACAAATGCACCTCAGAGACTTGCAAGTAGACGCATTCCCCAAAGAAGGCCACTAAGAACTCTTCCACCCGCACAATGGCGTCATCCAACGAACAACACGCCCACAAGAATTCCGAGGAAAAACGGACTTGCGCCACGCAATTCAAGCGACCCATGGAGACTAAGAGGTTGAGACTGTCACAGCGCAACAACCACCGCCATTGTCCCTTCCCTGCACCATTGGGGTACATGTGCAGGTTCACGCCTTGAAAGGTGTAGGGAACGGGTATCGGTTCCTCAGCGATCACCGCCGCTTGCTTCCAGGCGTCTAACTGTTCTTTGATTGCCTGGGGTAAATCTCGTTTACACGGCTTGTGCCGACCATCACGATAAGACACATTGAGGACCAGCGTATCCACGCCACGCCCAACCAGCAGGGGTTGTGTGGCAGAGCCATTCGTTGTTGTCATCGCATACCTCACTTCCGTCGATAGCCACATACACGCTTGCTTACTCTGTATTTGTAGGGGCGCGTGTTACTTGTTCCGCGCCCAGGCTTGCTGGATGGTTGTCGGCGGCAAGCGGCGGCCCCAGGGGGCATGCCGCCGCCGCTTCGCGTGCCGCCGACAACACGGCCAGCCCCCGTTCAGAAGACGGCACCAGAGAGGATATGATGCCAGAGGGTGCGCGTATCCAGGCCGTAGTAACGCGAGAGGAAGTCAAAGAGGTTGCCGCCTTGCTGCGCGGTGTAGCAGTACCAGCAGGAGGCCGTCGCCGAGCGCGGAGCGTAGACCCGAAAGGAGGGATGCGTGTCGCGACCGGAGCGGTGATGCTCGCCGAACGGGCAGCAGCCCATCCCCCGATAGTCCAGGGCCACGTAGTGACCGATGACCGTGGCGGCGTCCTGGGTGAGACACCAGTCATGGATGGTCATCGTTGAAGGGGCGCGAGTGGACACCCGGATGGCGGTTGCTAACGATGGGTGTGTGGGTGAGGACAGCGCATCACATGGGGCAAGCTGAGCGGCCAGCAGCGCGGTGGGCACCGCCACCCGTTCAGCCATGGCAAGCCATTGGAGCGTATCCCCGACCGAACTGGCTACTGGCACCAGGTGTCCCTCCTCATCTGACCACGCCAGGAAGGGATAGCGGCAGCCCGACCGCAGATGCAATCCCAATGGTAAACGGATGAGGGAGCCATAGCCGCAGCCCTCATCTTGTTTGGGATAGAATTCAACTCCTGCTGGACAGAGAGGCAACAGCCAGCGTCGCACCACCGATGCTGGATAGAGACCATCGAGCAAGACCCACAAATGGCCTCCACGGCGCGACTGTTCCAGGTACGACGGTATCCCTTCTTCCACCAGTTGCCAGGACAAGAGCAGCAACACATCTAAGCCATTGGCACTATCAGCATCGAAGACCGCATAGCGGCACATCCCCCGTTCATCCATCACATACGTTCCCACCGTCTCAACCCCATCAACATGGCGACGCAGCATATTTTGCATCAACGGTCGATTGGCACGCAGATAGCGACCCGTGGGTTGTTGCAGCGCGTAGTCATCGCGCCGACTAATAAAGCGGCTCACAAAGTGCTGCAATACATCATGCGAGATCATCTGTCACCTCCTCAATACAGAGACACGGCAAAGCCATGAGTGACCTGCCGTGCCTCTGCACACTACACACACACACACACGCCCCATCGTTAGCTGGCTTTGCCCTGGAACTCTTTGTAGGCGTCAATTTGCTCGATATAATCACGGGTGCTATCGTAAAGGCCATCACCAATTTCCCCCGCGATGTCGGCTTCGGGCAGCATGGTTGAAGAGAGCCGGGGAGCCGAAAGCGACAGTTCTTGCCGAATGGCTTGCCATAAGGCGGTCAGTTGCTCACTATAGCCCTGCATCCGCCCATCAAACTCGTCCTGTAAGAGCGCGTAGGCTCGTCGCAAGTCGTCAATGTCCTCGGCATAGCGATCAACCACCTGTCGGTGAATCAGTTCCAGACGAGCCTGGGTCTCATCTTCCACCTGTTGCACCCGCTCATCCAGGGTCATATCGTAGTAGGACTCGATGTACTGACTGAGCACCGTTTGCAATTCCCCAGGATACAAAGCTTCCAGGGCGTCCAGTTCGACGGCTCCCTCCCCATGACGCAACTCAAAGCCACCTCGCCGCCGTTCGGTCTCTTTAATGGGCGTGCGCGGTAACTGGTAATACTGCACCTGCTCGACCGTGAGCACCACCGGAAACACTCGCACATCCAGCGCCAGATCAGCATGACGGATAAAGTACTCTAACTTGCGCGAGACGGCCACGGGCATGGATTGCCCCGCCGGGTCGAAATCGGAGACGTAGAGGATACGAGCGGGCTTGTTGGCGTGCTCTAACCGTTTGGCTAAGGCCAGCGTCGCCGTGATAGACAGTTCACCCGACCCGGTTTGTAAGTTCGCTCCGTAGCGCTCACATAAGGGGATGAGCACGTCATTCATGGTCGATTTCTCACACCACACTTCCAGGTGGTAGCGTTGCTCACCACGAAAGCCCCGTGTACCATAGGCAGGTAAATCAGGAAACGGCGGCAGGTGTAACAACTCTTGCCATAGATTACTCTGCAGCACAATACGCGGGTCAGGAAAGGACGACGAGGCACAGATCACCGGGTCATCATTGCGCCGATCACTAAAGGCGGCAGGATCGACCAATTGCAAGTAGCGAGCCGCTTTAGAAGCCATGTTGAGCGTATCCCAACATTCCGCCGTGTTCTCATACGGCTTGCCATTGGGCAACAGAATGGGTGTCCGTTGGCTGACAATCTGGTAATGCACCCGCCGAA
>JBPCJY010000014.1:0-8146 GCA_051004815.1 Ktedonobacteraceae bacterium | reverse complement strand
GGGGGAGGGCGTGTCCTGTGGGGCGTTGAGAAGGCTTGGGGTGCAAAATAAGGACGCCCCTCCGCGCCGCTAAGGAGGACAAGGCCAGCGCGTTGCCAACAAAAACCTACTCGTGCAAGCCCTTGCGGTCGCCCTAGCAATCCTTCACAGATGCTGCTTTAGATGGTTGGAGCGACTCACGGATGTTGAATAATCTGCTATAATAGTCGTTACCCGCTTCGCGGGTAACGGGCCAGGTTTTGATTGAATGAGGGCTACAGAAAAGTTACCAATGGGCGGAATGGGAAACAAGCGACGAAGCGAGGGTTGGAATATGTCAGAGCAGCAAGAGCAAGCCAGGAGAGAACACATCCTGGCTACCATCCAGGCTGAACAGGTGCAATTCGTCAACCTGGAATTTACCGATGTGGTGGGAATGGCAAAGTGTGTCACCATTCCTGTGGAGCAATTTCCCGACTGCCTCACGCATGGCAAATGGTTCGATGGCTCGGCGATAGAAGGGTTTGCACGCATCGCGGAAAGCGACATGTACCTCTTCCCCGACCTCGACACGTTTGCTATCCTGCCAGGAAAGGTGCGCCCACAGGGAGCGGTCACATTACAACCGTCGGGCTACCAGCCGGTAGACGCCTATGATGAAGAGTCGGTGGCGCGTATCATCTGCGATGTGCGCACACCCAATGGCGAACGCTTTGATGGCGACCCACGCGCACGGCTCATAGATGCTTTGCACATAGCGGAGTCGATGGGTTACACGTTCCTGGTCGCGCCCGAACTAGAATTTTTCCTGCTCCAGCTGGAAAATAATACGCCGTCGCCACTCCCACACGACCGCGGCGGCTATTTTGATCTCTCGACCGATCTGGCCGCTACTGTGCGTCGGCAGATGGTCAAAGCACTGCAACAGATGCATATCAGTATCGAAGCCAGCCATCACGAGGTCGCGGCGGGTCAACACGAACTTGATTTCGAGGTCGGTCATGCTCTCTCCATTGCTGACGCGTTGGTAACGGCCAAATATGTGCTCAAGGCGATTGCCGCCCAGCATAATCTCTATGCCACCTTCCTTCCCAAACCACTGTATGGCGTCAATGGCTCCGGTTTGCACACGCACCAACAACTCATGCGGGCCGCGACAGGCGAGAACGCGTTCGTCGATGCACAGGGCGAATATGGCCTCTCTGAGATCGGCGGCTATTTCATTGCCGGACAACTGGCCCATGCTCGCGGCATGTGCGCCATTCTCGCCCCACTGGTCAATTCGTATAAACGCCTGGTACCCGGCTACGAAGCTCCCGTTTTTATCAATTGGGGGCGCGTGAACCGCGAGGCACTCATTCGTGTCCCGCGCCCGGATACTAATCCCCAAGCGTCGGCACGCATTGAGCTACGTTGCTGCGATCCCAGTTGCAACCCGTATCTAGCCCTGGCCGTTATGTTACGAGCAGGTCTGGATGGCATTCAGCGGAAATTGCCCTTGCCCGCCGCCATGGATGAGAGCCTGTTTCTACGCGATGAAAATGAACGCATGCGCCGCTCTTTCTTGCTACCAGCAACGCTGGGCGAAGCCCTGGAAGGGCTGCGCGAGGATACGCTCATACGCGACACATTGGGTGAATCAATCTACGAGGGGTTTCTTGAAGCAAAAACTATCGAGTGGCTGGAGTATCGCAAACAAGTCCACGCCTGGGAGCTTGACCGCTACCTCTCGGTGTTTTAAGAAATATATGAGGTGAGCGATTATTGGCAAGGTAGCTCTGACCGCATGCGGCCAGAGCTACCTTGCCAATAATCGCTCACCTACAAAAAAACATTGCGTACTGCCGCAGACAGTAAGGAGTATTACGCCTGTGGCCGCGTAAGCCAATATTTGCCATGCTCGCGCATCATCAACTTGAGGTCGATCAGCTCGCGCCGCAACGTCGCGGTATCTTCGTGGAAAGCCTTGAGCAACGTATTCACCTCTTTCTCTGTATAGAGATGGCCCCATTCAAACGCCTCCGCTAGCTTCTCCATCACAAAACGCCGTGTTCGCGAATGTGTCGGGATGCTGATGAGACGCCCATCCTTGAAGAATGCCGCCTGAACCATTGCGCGATCCTCATCTTCCGATGGCGGTACTGGCACTGACTTCTCAACCGTCAAAGACGCCGCGATACGCTGCAAATTCTCTGCCGTCAGCAGATCGGCAAGACTGTGCAATCGCTCTTCGTTGAGTTGGTAATGGTGGTAGTTATTCTCACGCCGCACATGGATCAGTCCCGCAGCCTTGAGCATCGTCAGGTGATGTGAGATGGTTGGTGGCTTCACCTCCAACGCCTCGGCCAATTCTTGCCCATACATAGAACCTTTTGCCAGCATCCCCAGGATGCGTATGCGCATTGGATCAGCCAACGCCCGTCCAAAACTAAGCAATGGGTCTAACTGTCCCCACTCAAAGCCCATTCGCGACTCACCATAGCGCATGGTTGCCTCGCGCCGTCCTTCTTTTTCGTTCATATCGCTCTCCTAAGATATTACAATTATACAATTGTATAATTAGATAATACTATAAAATGCTATAAATGTCAAGTGGGCAGATCTCAGATGTCTGTTCAGATTAATTTCATATGTTTCTGCCTTAACGGGCATGCTGGCAACAGCGGCTGATCTTTGCAACACTTTCACGGAGGATAACGCTGCCGCTAAGCGATATGTTAACGGCTTTCCAAAATCTCCTTGAGCGCGCTCCTATGCTCCTCAAATGCTTGCTCGCCTGCTTCGGTGTTCTCAACGTATGTTTGCGGCTTATTGCAGACAAATGTCTTGGTGATCTTGAGGTAGCCGGTCTCTTCTAACTTGTGCAGGTGGACACTCAGGTTGCCATCGGTGAGAGCAAGGGTCTCTTTCAAGTAGTTGAATGTCACTTGCGTCTCCATTGGGAACGCAACCATCACGGCCATGATGCGCAAGCGCACCGGCTGGTGAATAATAGGGTTGAGAACCGCCATCTTTATCCTCGTCTCAGGTAGTAGATGCCCATGCCAACCAGTGGTAACCCGGCAAAGACAGCCACCCACAACCAGAAGTAGTGCGGCAGCAAGAAGTACCCCAGCACTGACATGAGTGTCACTCCCGCGCCAAATCCCATGGACAAGGGCTGCTGGAGCCACACGCCGACGATGATATACCCGAACATGACCACCGTGATCCAGAACATCGCTATTTGCAATGGAGTGAGGGGGAACAGGATCTGCCAGAGCATGAAAAAGCCATAGAGCACGACGAAGGAGATGCCAAGACGCGAGTTGATGAAGGTTGCACGCGACCCCGGAGTCAGGCGCACATGTTTCTCTTGTCTTCTCCCATAGATGGCGGAGCTCGCCATGCCGATGACAATGAACTCGCTCCATGTGGGGTAGATCGGCTGAGGCTGAAATTGAGTCAGCAAGAAACCAACCGTCCAGTACGCTCCACAGACCACCAGACACCATGCCCAGGAGGTGCGAACTTTGCGCGTCAGAGTTTGCGTATGTTGAATGTCATCAAGCGTGGATTGCGCTTCTGCCGGAGTAATGTTCATAGCCCTTCTCCTCTCTTCAGTTAAATGTTTCCATGATAAAGTACTTTGTATCACAAAGTACTTTATCATGGAAACACAAGATTGTCAAGAGGGCATTGAACTGGAGACGGTGCCGCGCAGGATGCATAGACACGAGGAGTATTGCTAAGAGCCTCTACATCTTTTTCAGCAGTTCCGCAAGGCGATCATAGGTATCGTTGATTCCTTCTTGCATGCCACTTTGGAGCGCGTCATCGCGGTCAGCGACTGATTGGAAGACTGATTGAGACGTTAACCTGGTTCTTCCTCCAGGCAATTCCTCAAGTTTCAGTGTCTCCAGAGTCACATGTCCTGTTTCCGGCAATCCTTCAAACTCAAAGGTATCAATAATGCGCTCAGGTGCAAGTACCTGGTGATACACGCCATGAAACGCGTATTCGTTTCCCTCAGCGTCTCGATTGATAAAGCGCCATTGACCACCATGTCTCACGTCCATCTTATCAACTATGGTTGAAAGGTAGCGCGGTCCCCACCATTGCGGTAGAAGTTTTGGATCGGTGAAGGCTTTGAAAACGAGCTCACGCGGTGCATCGAATTCACGCGTAATGAGTATTTCTTGTTTTCCTGGTTCTGCTGTAATTGTTGTTTGATTATGTTTTGTCATTTGTTCTTTACTTCCTTTCAAAGCGTGGGATCTTCTCTTTTTCAACTTCGAGGACTGTATCTAATGCCTCAAAACGCTCTTCCCACTGCTGCTGCATGTGCTGAACCCATGCTTCAAATTGAGACAGTGTCTGTAGATTGAGGCGATACAAGTGCTTTTGGGCGCGTTTTTCCATCTCCACTAAGTTTGCCTCACGGAGCACTTTGAGATGTTGTGAGATCGCTTGTGGGCTGACAGAAAATTGCTCATAGATGGCAGTCGCGGATAACTCACCATTGGTGGCAAGCAGTTCTAAAATGGTCCTTCTTGTGGGATCGGCAAGTGCAACAAACATATCCATATGTATATTGTAAAGCATTGGCTTAATTAAGTCAATACTTAAACATGTTAAATTTGGATAATTGTAACCATTGCAAAAAGCAGTTACTTGCGTTGGGGTAGAACGGACAGCTTGGAAGGAAGCAACAGATGTGCTCGAATGGCTTGCATGAGCGTGTTGCGAATGCGACGGTAGGTCAGCAACCGCTCTACTGGTGGCAGGTCTACTGCCGGGACATCTTCCACCGACCACAGTTGACGCTGACCAGCGTTGGGAATGAAGGGTCATTGATCGGCGGCACCGCTACACAGCACGATGCCTTCGTCCCAAAAAAGGACACTAGATGGCTCTGCTGCTTGTGGTGAAAGGAGCAATGGCAGGTGTATCTCGTCAAGAACCTGGCGTACCAAAGCAACATCCTGCGCCGCGAATGTTGCGGGGGCAATCCAAATATCCCACAGTGCATGTGTTTGAGCGGCGAGCAGACTCGCTGCCAGCAGTTCGCGAATAGAGCGATGAGCACAAAGGAAAAAGATGCGTTTGCTGCTTTCACTCACGATATTTCTCCTTGAAGCAAGTCTCTCCTGCTACAAAATAAGAGAGGAATAGATCTCTTCATAGGCCTCTAACATGCGTTCAAGGCCAAAGTTGGCTTCGACATGGGTACGGCAAAAGATGCGGGGGATGTCAAAAAGATCATCGACGAGGGCGGCGGCATGGGTACGTTCGCCAACTTCAACGAGGAAACCTGTTTCGCCATGGCGGATAATCTCTTCCGCCGCGCCGCGGCGGAACGCGATGACGGGCGTACCCGTTGCCATAGCCTCTACCGCCGTTAAGCCAAAGGGTTCATCCCATTCCACGGGAAAGAGCAGGCCCAGGCATTGACCCATGATCTTCCACAGTGCCAGCCGTTCCAGTTGCCCCAGGTACGTCACGCGCTCACCAGCCTGACGCAATTTGGGCAGGATGCGGCTCTCGTAGTAGGGACGGTCATAAATGCCACCGGCAATGAGGAGACGATGGCCCGCCCTTTCGGCAATCTCGATGGCAGCCTCCACACCTTTCTCTGGCGCGATGCGCCCGGCAAAAAGCAAAGGTGCCTCGGCAGAGGGCCTGGCCGAAAAGGGGATGGCATCCACGTCCAGCCCGTTATAAACGACGTGGTCGATGGGGGTATAGTTGGCATAGGTATTGGCGCAGGAATGAGACACAGTTACCAGCGTAAATGGATGTCCTTGCTGATGCAATATATGCAAAGCGGTATTGATCTCTGGCGATACGGCTGGTAAGTGAAGGGTATGGATCACTGGAATATCCTGTATCAGGGTGCTACAGGCGAAGGCAGGCCAGTCAAAGGCATGGATATGTACCAGATCAAATTCAGCACTGCGCCGTTGCAATTGCAGGAAGAGTTCGAGAAAAAGATTAGCTTGTGCGAAGAAACCAGCATCGGCGGCACGTTCCTGCACTACGCCTGCGAAGCTGGCAGGCACCACATTGGCGGGTACTGAGACAGGTTCAATAGTGATACCGGGTACAAATGAATCGTTCCGTGCAAAGAGCGTGGCCGCGTGTCCACGCGAAATCAAGCCCTGAGCCAGATCAGCCAGGAGAGCCTGTGCGCCACCCAGGTATGGCTGGGCAATGGCTGAGACCAATGGGGCTACTAATGCAATTCTCATCGCTTTAAGCCTCCTGCATTTCTCCTCGATAGCTCGCGCTGTTATTCTCCGTTTCAAGTAACTTCACTTCATACAGCAGACCAGTGGGGAGGGCGCGTGCCAGCCGTTCCCAGAACTTGATTGTCAATACCTCTGTTGTCGGAATACAGCTCTCAAGCCAGGGTACATCGTGGTTCAGGTGTTTGTGGTCAACCCAATCGATAATTTGCTCATTCATGGCTTGCTTGAGTGCCACCAGATTCAACACCATTCCCGTGCGCGGATCGGGCGTGCCACGTACAGTCACTTCCAGCACATAGTTATGGCCATGCCCATTGGGATTGGCGCATTTATCATAGATGGCTATATTCTCTGCCTCGCTTAGCGCATTGCTCCATAAACGGTGAGCGGCACTGAACGTTACGCGTCGTGTCAGGTAGACCATGCTAGTATCCTTCATATGGTAGCCTGTGCTACATATTACTGATTACTGAATATTTCAATGTTGCTACCGCTGAGCATTCGTCCTGAATCGTCGGCCAGGAAGAGCAAGAGCTCGGCCATATCAGCGGGGGTCATGCCTGCTTTCAAGTGTGGAGCGGCCTGGCGGAGCATCTCAGTATCGACCGCGCCAGGGCTTACGGCACTGACGCGAATATTGTATGGTTTGCCCTCGACGGCCAGTATTTCGGTCAGGCCAGCAACACCCGCCTTTGAGACGTTGTACGCGCTCAAGCCAGGGAATTTCTCCACTCCTTTCACGCCCGATAGCGAAGAAAGGTTGATAATCACGCCCTGTTGCTGTGCCGCCATGATGCGAAAGGCGGCTCGGCAACACAAAAATGTTCCGCGCAAATTAACGCCAAGCACAGCATCCCATGTAGCTACATCCATTTCAACAAATGGCCGTACCGCTACTATTCCCGCACAATTCACGAGCACATCGACCCGCCCAAAAGCCTCCATCGTCTTCTGAAAGAGACGCTGCACATCCTCTTCGCGCGAGACATCACCAACCACTGCCAGCGTATTACCCGCATTGCCGCCCTCACCTTTAATCTCTGTCACAGCTTCTTCAAGATGATGCGCCGTGCGGCTGAACAGGACGACCCGCGCTCCCGCTTGCGCAAAGAGACGCGCTGTAGCCCGCCCAACACCGCGCCCCGCTCCCGTTATAATAGTGACACGATTTTGCATACTCATACTGCCATTATAGCAGAAGAAAAGATAGGAAGAGCAAGTTTTACAAGGAGACGGCATAACAATGCTCAAAGCTTTTGTTGACAGAGATTAGTCAACTGGCTATACTTACACCAGCCAGGCCCGCGGTGTACCTTCTCCCGAACTCACGTCCTTTACGAAAAGGTGAGTCGCACCCGAGAGCAAAAGAGAAGAAGTTTTGCCCATCCTTCTCTGTTATACTGCTCCTTGGTACAGCTAGGAGCGGAGACGCGAAGGGCCTGAACAAAGGCGTTCCGACGGCGGAAGCCAGATAAAGCCTGGTTAAAAGATCCGGAGGGAACAGAGATCAGCATGGTTCAAGAATATATCGAGCTTCGTGGCGCCTGCGAGAACAACCTCAAGGATGTTTCGCTGAGGCTGCCCAAGCGCAACATCACCATTTTTACCGGCGTGTCTGGTTCGGGAAAGTCATCGGTGGTATTTGATACCATAGCAAACGAAGCACAACGGCTGTTGTTCGAGCATTTTAGCATGTTCATTCGCAACTTCCTGCCACGCTATCCCCAACCAGACGCCGATGCGATTGAAAACCTGAGCATGGCGGTGATTGTTGATCAGAAACGTCTGGGCGGGGGATCGCAATCGACGGTGGGCACGGTGACTGACATCGCGTCTGTGTTGCGCCTGCTCTTTTCGCGGATCGGTAAACCCTACGTGGGCTCTGCAAATGCGTTTTCCTTCAACGATCCCCAGGGCATGTGTCTGGAGTGTAATGG
>JBPCJY010000013.1:0-8117 GCA_051004815.1 Ktedonobacteraceae bacterium | reverse complement strand
TGTCATTCTGAGCGCCGCGAAGAATCTCTCGTGGCACGGAGATTCTTCGCAGCGCTCAGAATGACAGGTTCTGGAACTGGGTGGTGCAAAAAACCTACCTGTGCAAGCACCCCAGGGTACCCTGGGGATGGGTGGTGTGTGGATTGAGTGAGATGGATTGGGCATCAGGCCCTACGCACGAACGAGAGGCTCTTGCAAAAATGAACCGCACCTCGTTGGGTACATTGATTGCGTCTCTGCAATTTGCTGTGATAGAATGACGTGAGTGGAGTGTCTCATGTGTGGTATTTTCGTATCTTTTCTGTAGAGATGGTACGAATATCGAGAAAATGAACGGGTATTGTTGCGAAGTCGTGTTATTTGCAGACTTCTGAAAGGGGCTAGCTGATGAGCGAGTATAAGCTGCTTATCAATGGTGAACTCGTCGATAGCAGTGCGGGTAAGACTGTTGACGATATTGGTCCTGCGAGTGGTCAGTCGATTGCCCAGGTTCCTGAGAGTTCGGTAGAGGATGTAGATCGTGCGGTGAGCGCGGCGCGAGAGGCTTTTGATGATGGTCGGTGGTCTGACCTGCCTCATGGGGCGCGAGCCACTATTTTAGAGAAATTGGCGACGTTGTTAGAGGCGCACGCTGGAGAGTTGGCCGAGTTGGAGTCGCAGGACGCGGGAAAGCCGATCAAGTTGGCGCGTGACAGCGATATTCCATTTGCCATCGACAATTTCCATTTCTTCGCGGGTGCGGCGCGTCATCTCGCGGGTACGGCCAGCAGTGAGTATAGTGGTGGGCATACCAGTATCATTCGCCGCGAGCCTATGGGCGTGGTGGCATCGCTGGCTCCCTGGAACTATCCCTTTATGATGGCGGCCTGGAAGATCGGGCCAGCTTTGGCGGCGGGTAATACGGTCATCCTGAAACCTTCGGTCGAGACGCCGTTGACGACGCTCAAATTGGGCGAGATTGCGCTAGAGGCGGGTTTGCCTGCCGGTGTGCTCAATATCATTACCAGTGGCCCAGGTGTGGCGCAGGCTCTTGCCAGCCATAGGGGAGTCAATATGGTTTCAGTGACGGGCAGTACCGAGAGCGGCAAACATATCATGCGGGCCGGTGCGGACTCGATCAAACGGGTACACCTGGAATTGGGTGGTAAGGCACCGTTTATCGTCTATGAAGATGCCGATATTGAGGCTGCTGCCAATGGCGCAGTGGTCGGTGGTTTCGTCAACTGTGGCCAGGATTGTACGGCGGCAACGCGCATCTATGTGCAGGACAGTATCTATGATACGTTCATGAGTTCTTTCTTGAGCAAGGTCAAGCAGCTGCGCGTTGGCAATCCGGCCAATGAAAATACGGATATGGGGCCATTGATTTCCGCGGCTCAGCGTGCGACGGTGGAAGGTTTTGTCGAGCGTGCGCTACGCGATGGCGCGAACGTGGTCACGGGCGGCAAACGTGCCACGGTGGCGGGACTTGAAAAAGGTTTCTTTTTCGAGCCAACGGTCATTGCCGAGGATCGCAACAGTGCCGAGATTGTGCAGAGCGAAGTGTTCGGGCCTGTGATCGTCGTGTGCCGCTTCACAAGCGAGGCGGAGGTGTTGAAGAAGGCCAACGATGTTGTCTATGGTCTGGCCGCTTCCGTCTGGACACGCGACATTTTCAAAGCGATGCGGGCCAGCAAGACGTTGCAGTTCGGCACCGTCTGGGTCAACGATCATCTACCGCTCACTTCTGAGATGCCGCATGGTGGGTATAAGGAGAGCGGTATTGGCAAGGATATGTCGTTGTACTCGTTTGAGGAGTATACGCAAATCAAACATGTGATGATTGAACTGGGCGGCGAGGCTCGCAAAGGTTGGCACTACACGATCTTTGGGGACGCGGAGTAACAGTGGCTGAGTAGCGTAATAGCGATAGAGACCTGGCGCCTGAAATTGGGCCAGGTCTCTGTTTGTGCTACCGACTAGAAAACGTGGACGGCATGCAACAGGACGAAAAATAGAATAATGGCAAGAATGATAGCGGCGATGATGACTATCATTTTCAACGTGCGTGCGTCTTGCTGGATACGCTGAATCTGATTGCGGTTATCCTGGATGGATTTCGCAAATTGTTGGGCCTGGGATAGCTGTTGCTGTAGTAATGGTAAGACAGCGGCGACTTCGGCAGGAGGTGTCCTCTCCATGGTTATGGGTGACATGAATGGGACTGGACCCCTGGTCGGGGGAATTTGTCCAGCAAGATTGTTGAGAGCAGTAGCTTTGCCACGCGCATCTTCCTGAGTCCTCTTAAGCTGGTTGCGCTGGTTATTCAGGTCGCTCATGTCCTGTGGAATGATAATGTTACTCATACTTGTTTTGTATCTCCTGTCTTTTACTCACCGCCAGCCTTGTTGGCTTTATCTATGAGGGCCTCAATCTGCGGTATTTGTTGACGAGCCAGGTTGTTATACTGGGCGAAAAACTCGTACTCGTGCGTTGCGTTGTTCATCTCTCCTTCGATACTCTTGATGTGTATTTGTATACTGGTTTCTGCTTCGTGAGCCTTGCCGCGTGCTACATTTGCCGCATAGATTTTTAGATCCACTTGCTCCAATGCATCCTCTTGCGCCTGGAAGGACTGGAGCATGTTGACGGTATCGCTATGGTGAGGCTCCAGGTAGCGGGTGTTAATCTCACGGGAATTATTGTCAGACCAGACTCCGTGGATGTCAGCGCGAAAATTTTGCAGGGTGTTGGTCTGTTGTTGTGTGTCCCAGAGGTGGTCGCTCATACTATACCTCGCTTGCCAGAACTGCTACTTCCATTTTTCTTGAAGAGCTGCGTGAGGTTTTCCGCACCCTGTTCGGCCCTTTCCAATAAATCTTTGGCCTCTTCTGCTACTTTATCGGCACTTTCCTGAATATCGTGGAGTTTTTCAGCGGTATTATGGGTGCTATTGACTGCACTAAACGTTGTTGCGTTTGGTGTCGGCGGAAAGTTAGAACTGCCAGGTGCCGGAAGTTGTGTTATGGCAATCGTTGCCAGGAAGGAAACAGCTACTGCTGTTCCTTCAACCGTTTGTATTACTGCTTTTCCAATTGACCTCATTGAATTCCAGGTAGAAGTACCGGACTCATTGAGTGTAGTTCTATTGAGTTCCCAGAGGTGGGAGATACTTTGCCGTAGTGCTTGTTGGGCTATGTGAGCATAGCGCTGTGCTGATGTTTCATAGTGGTCGGCATTGTGCAGGTGATGAGAGGCTTCGCTCTCGCTATCTGTCGCCGCCTTCATGGCCGAACTCATTTCATTGACGGCTTCCTCTTCTGCTTCCAATGCATGTTTGGCATCAATGAGAGATTTCAGGGCAGCCTGGGCGTATTCCATACTGCGTTCGGCAAAATTCATGGCCCTGTGGGCGTTTTTTTCGGCTTCGTCGGCTAAGGCGACAGCCTGCTTTGAGAAGTTAACGGCAATTGTGCAGGCATTCACACGAGCCTGAGCGCGGGCTACCTCTTCTTCCGCGGCGCGGACTTCGCGTAAGGCTGCATCAACTGCAGCCTGGGCGGCTCTGACGCGTGAATACGCTCTACTAACATCTGCTTCTTCCCCCCGACAACTTTTGCGCGAATCATCATTGCGACAGGCACGCAAGTTGCTTTCGGCGGCGTGTAGCGCACTTTGGGCTGAAGAAAGCTCCATCAGTGCATGATTGTAGGCTATTTGCGCAAGTTCCAGTCGCCTTTGCGCGCGTGCTAACCACGCTAGCGCAAGTTCTAATTCCGCTTGCCAATGTTTCAGAGCCGCCAGGGCATCGGTTAAGGCTTGACGGACATTGGCGACTGTTACATTGGCACTATTTTGTGCCTCTTGACAGGTACTAAGCAATTTATCAAGCACATTTTCCGTCTTATAGATTGTTTCCTGGTCAGTTTCTAATTGATGCCGGACCAAGCGGAGAAGATAATTGGTACGCTGGACCGCTTCCATTTTGAGTTTCTGCTGATACTGTGCGTGGGCTGCTGTTTCTTTTGTTGAGTTGGCCCAACGCTCTAATTCCTTTGTCAAATCTTCTAAGCTGCCTACTAGTACGCGGGGATTATATTCAGCCATTAGAAAGACCCTTCTGGTTTGTTCGTTTCACGTAGAGACGCAATACGTTCTTCCAGTATCTTTGCGATACGCTGAGTCTGATTGACATAATCTTGAAACATGGCAGTAGAACGTTGCCAGCCTGCGCGAAACTGATCGGCGGCGTCTCCTTCGTAGACTGCGCTGAATGCTCGCCATCGTTTGTCAAGCTGTTGAAAATCTTGCTGTAATTGTGAGAGATGGCGTTGTAAGCTTTGATGATACTCTTCCAGTCCTGCCAATAAGACTTTTGTGTTAGCTGCCATTGAGATACCTCCCCAGCGAGATGATCTTACTTTTGAGGAATCGGTCGTATGCAGGCCCTTCTCGTTTTATGTATTGCTGTATATGTTGTTCGAGCGGTTCCCAGTGGGAATCATAGGTTTTGCGCATAGCGTCATGCCAATGTGGATCGACGTGGTCATGATGTGCTTGTAGGTCGTGCATAGAGGCTTTGAGGTTTTCATTGAAGCGTGCCATTTCATCCTGAAAGCGACGCATTTCCTTATATTGGTCGTCCATGCTCATCGTAATTGTTTCCTTCCGGCAAGATATTTGCCAAGAACGGGAAGCTGCTCTGTCAAGGAGTCCTCTGGTGGTGATGCGCCCGGATCGGTGCTATATGGTTTAAAGCGAACAGCTTTATCGCTTTCCATATCCATATACAAGGCGCAGACAGGAATGGCCCCTTCTAATTGCAACTGGGCCGCTTTTCTGCTACGCACGAACGTGAATGATTCATCTTCTCCCATCTGCAAAGCGATACGATGCCGAAAGTTGATGAGTCCCTGGCGTTCATCAATGGCACTGATCATTGGTCTGATACCGGAGAAGCTGAGTATCATATGAATGCCGAGCGCGGGGCCTTCTGTTAAGAGAATGCGTAGTTTCTCGCTCAGAGGTGAATCGGTCAGGCCATAGGCGTCGGCTTTGCGCCGAAGTTTTTCCACGCGGTCAAGCTCGGTCATCGTTACAAAGATCGAGGGGAGTTGGATCAATTTCTCTTCGCCCAGCATCTGTCGTTGCTGTAACTCGAGCAATACATCGTTGAATACATCTTCGATGATATTCCCATTGTTGGTGTAGTAGGTGGAGAAACCTGCTGGTGTGAGGACTGAATTGCATGTTTTGGCTAAGATATCACTCCACTGTGTACCTGGAATGCAGCGGTCCACGACGATAAATTGGGTTTCGGCAGGATTTGCGTTGACCGCGAGGCTAGCAAGAGTTGCGGCAAGCATGCCATAGCGAGCAGCATTTGAGCCACCAAGAATGATGGCATTCTCGGATGTACGGCGTCGGAAGAGCAATCTGGCTTGACCACGTACATTAAATTCTTGTCCAAGCCAGGCGATCCGTGGGTGCTCGGCGGCAAACCAATCTACGATATCAAAGCCGCCAGCCTGTCGGGGTTTACGAGCAAATTCTTCTAATTGCTGTGCGGTCGGCCACGTTCGTGCGTAGAGCAATGTTGTAAATTGCGTGTTATCAAGCAGGGCTGGTTGTGCCTGGCCATCGAAAACGACGGTTTGAGGAAGAGCTGCTTTAGGCAAAGTACGAGCTTTAGCGGAGAGGGTTTGCAAGAGTTGGTTGCGCCGTTCACTGCGTAAATAGGCTACTTTCCCCACCTGGTTCGCGTTATCGTCGCCGCTTTTATCATTGAGAACGATTTTACCGGGGAGGTCACAGGTTAAGACCAAGGCTTTACCGCGTCGTCCAAACTCGGTTAAGGCTTGCACGTCAGAATCGGTCATGTGCATCGCCATACGTAAATGTAAATTACCAAAGATCGCTGGTTGATTGAGCATACCTTGCGCGCCGAAGCGTTGTGAAGCCAGGAGCATATGGATACCGGCACTTCGTCCTTGTTGTGCCAGTTGTAAAAGGTAGTTGGAGGCTACGCCTTCACGGTCGCCATCAAAAAGTTCCTGATATTCGTCGATTAGCAGCAGGACACGCGGCAGGTTGCCCAGAGGCTGTCCTTTGCGATGATAGGCGGTGAGGTCGGCCACTCCTGAGCGGGCAAAGAGGGTATTGCGTCGTTCTTTCTCCTCAATCAGTTCGGCGAGGACACTGCGAGAAAGCTCGGCTGATGAATGCAGTGATACTACTTCAGCATGAGGAAGATGGCGATATGCTTGGAATTCTACGCCATCTTTTCCGTCTACCAGATAGAGTCGCAGGTCTTTGGGGCTATAGCGCGATGCCAGGCCACTGATCAGTACATGATAGAGGTTTGATTTACCAGAGCCGGTCATGGCACCTAACATGCCATGGGCGCAAGGATTTTCGCCATTGACGCCAAACCACATGCGCATACTTTCGCCACCGCCGCGTAAGCCAATAGGTGTCTCAATGATCTGGCTAGAATTATCTTGCCACCACTGCGCCTCATCTATGCCAACGATGCTATCCCAATCAAGTGTTCGTTCTGGAGGTTTGGCGAGTCGCAATGCCTCAAAGAGGCGTGATTGCACCTCCGGTGGGGGCGCGGCGTCGGGTACAAAACGCAGATTTGCCTGGGTATCAGCAACATCAATATAGCAGGCGTTTTTAAAGCCGTCCATGCTCATATCATGCGGCAGCTCATAATTTGTGTTGTGCTGGATAAACAAGTAAACGCCCGCGGCGGCTCCGGTATTGCTAATGCTTTGCAGGGCTTCAATGGCCCGACGATCATATTGATTGGGGAAATCCGCCACGAAGACAAATTGGAAACGTTCGTTGACACGCATATCATGCGGCACCCGTTCAAATGAGGTGATAGAGGCATCGAGGTATGTTTCAATGATGCGCTGGATATCTGCTATAACCTGGTCAAGATCACGGCGTACATCGCTACTACTTTCCCTCACCTGGGGGAGATAGCGGCGCATGGGGAAGGCGAGACCATGACCTGCCGGGTCAACCAGAGTATAGCGGGATTGATGCGGAAGCATCAATGCACTACGAACAACCAGGGACTGGAGAAGTGCCAGTCCCTGGGCAATAGCAGAACCACCACTACGGATGATTATCGCTTTATTACTTCCTACAAATGGCGCATAACCCACCACCGAGAAAGCGTTTGACTGCTGGTCTACCATATCGCCAATACGAATGATTTTTTCTTCACCAGCTTGAGCGGCATTCCACCCCGACCAGCGGTCGTCATTCCAACCCGCGACATTTTGTGGAGGGTAAGTGGCAAGGCAGTTTTTGGTCTTATCGGCATTGCCAGCAAATAGAGAAGCATAATATGCTTCAATAGCTTGTGCCTGACTTTTGCCATATTGAAAAAGTGATTGCGCCCGTGCCTGAGCAGTATCTAACTCTAATTGTAGCTTGCTGATCTGCTGTTCCAAGGGCAATGTGCGTGCGGAGGTATCAAATAAGTTCACCATCTTCACCTCTTCAGATAGAAAATAAAAATCGCTAGCGATGTATGGATGATGTGTTTCCAAAACAACGTTTTGCTCACACCGTGATGTAATGCTAAGATAGCTTACGCATAGTTTGTGTAATGGATGATGGATATTACAAAAGCAGGATACTATATGTCTAATCAGGATGTCAATAGCTTTTTACTGATTTTGTTGAATAAAAATTTAAGAGAACTCCTTCGCAAAAATTTCTATAGAAAGCCATGTCTAAATTGAAATAATAATCAGGGTTTTTATGGAAGATGCTTCATGGCACAATCTTATAATACATTTCCTGCTATTGTGAAGAATATAATACAAAAGGAATTGAGGTTATCTGCAAAAAAGATAGAAAAAAGATAGACCTTCACCTGCCCAGCAGTGTGAAGGTCCATCCAGAAAGGCACCCACCGCCTTTCTCTTACTAGGAATTACGGGGTGGGGTTACAGGGGCTGTTCTCTGTTATAATCAATAGGTAGTTTGTTAGGACTGTTCGCCGTACACAATCAATGCTGTATTTTTCACAGGGCCTGTGAATGAGTGCCAGGGCGACCGCAAGGGATCGCCCCTACTATACAACGATACCTGCGATGCGCGTTCTGCGTGTATAG
>JBPCJY010000012.1:0-55025 GCA_051004815.1 Ktedonobacteraceae bacterium | reverse complement strand
CAGGTATCTGCACCAAGAGAATGAGGAAGGAAAGGAAAGGGCAGGAACCAGGCTGGGGCAAAAGTTGGGCCCAGGCAGGGTGCATGCCATTTCATTTACTTTAATTGTGGTTCTTTCCCACGACCGTATTTGCCCCACAATGTCCCGATTGCCAACAAATAGCACGCTGCCGCACCGAGAAAGATGGGAGTGTAACCCATGTTGGTAATGAGCAAACCACCAAGGGGTGCCGTCAAAGCTCCTGGTACCTGGAACGCCACCTGATAACTGCTATTGGCAATACCACGGTGCTGCTCTGGCACCACCTCCATCGAGAATACCTGCAACACACCGTTGGACATATCCATTAGCCCCTGGCGAAATAAGAAGCAGAGAGCCGCTACCGGCAACATCGTCGTCAAGCCAAGTGTGATAAGCAGAGGAATACTCGCCAGTTGCGTCAGCGCGATGGCATTCACCCTACCAATGCGCTGCGCTAACCATGGCGCGGCCAGCGTACACACAGCGGCGATAGCGATAGTCCCACCATTCAGCACGCCAAAAAGAGCCGACGACGATTTTAAGTAATCTACAAAGTACAGGTTGAAATAGTTGATGAACAGACCCGCTCCCGCTCCCACAAACACCTGCACAAGAGATAAGACATACATTGGACTACCTGGGGCAGCCCGTAGACGCATCAAGGTAAGCGGAATAACGCGACGAAGACCACTTCCCACCTCCGCCGCAGCCCGCCCCACCCCAGGGTACCCGCGAGGGGTACCCCTCGCGGGTACCCTGTCGGCGGGGGCGGGCTGGGGTCGGGAGATGACGCGAGGAACACGCCTCTGCTCCCGCAACAAAAAAAGCGGGATAAGGCTAGGGCCAGAGATCGCTCCGGCAAAAAGGAGCGATAGTTGGAACGAGCGTGGATTCGCCTGGGTAGCCAGGAGCCATACCGACCATGGCGGCAATGGAGCCATGAACCAGGGAATGGCACGGAACCAGAGCGGCAATGTCCCCCCGATGACGCTGCCTACCACCGTTGTCACCAATCCGAGCACAATATTCAAACTGAAGAGATGAGCGCGTTCCGCCGGTTCACTATTGCGGGTCAGAAAAGGCGCATTGATCACCAGAATAAAAGCAAAGCCCATACCTGCAATAAAACCACTCACCAGTAGTGGTAGTGGCTGACGAAACAATATTTGCCCAATCCCCGCCGCCCCAATCAGCAGATTCGACCAGATCAGAATCGCTTTGCTACTATAACGGTCAACGCAAAATCCCGCTGGGAAAATCGCAATGCCAGCCCCAATCGTGGCAGCAAATAAAGCAAGGCCGATAAAATCGGCCTTGTATCCCAATGAAACCAGGTACAAATTGTAGAGTACCAGCAGAATACCCGTTGTGACACCACTGAGCGCATTGCTAATCAGGTACAGCCGAGCGTTTCGGGTGAAACGCCCAAACTGTTGCAGGTAGCTAATGAATCGCGACATCTTTATGTTCATCGCGAGCAGGAATATTCTGCAATTCCTTCGGTATCTCGGTTACAACATCAACCGACGCGCCTTTGAGTTGAGATGCCATGACGTTGCGACTTCCATATCCAATCGCTGCGTCAGCAGGTACCTTCTCATCCACCAGCATTTTGTAGCCTGGACTGCGGAAGCCAACCCCTTCTTCCTCCAGCACGGTCTGCTCGTGAGGTTTCAAACCTGGCAAGAAGAAGGCTTTAAGTATCCCTTTGGCCATCTCGGTACGAGCGCGAAACTCGATAACCACACCTGCCACCTTGTCACTGCCATGCTCAATCTTCTGCTCGGCAGTATGGGCATAAACAGGTACTTTCGCGACCGAGCGTGCAAGCTTGTCCTTGGTATCGTCAGCATACTGAGCACTGGGTGGCGACAATGTCCCGTGGATGGCAGCTTCTGTCGTGGTATTGATACTATCCACCGTTGGGCGTAGCTTCTTAATGAGTTCAACTTTTTGCCGCACCCACGTCAGGCCAAGCAACAAGGCCAGGGCTAAGGCTAAGCCAACCACAATTAAGATAAACAGATACAAGAGCAGGACAATTGCCGCGATTTGGCCCCACGCGGCCAATCCATCGCTTGCCAACACATATAACATTTAGTCTCCTCCTGCTGCTGCACCAGCCTCCATCTGCTGGCGGCGGCGCTCTTCCATACGGCTCCGGGTGCGACCCTTACCCATGAACACACGCACCATTTGCTGGCCCGCAACAAGTGCCGAGACGGCACGTACGCTTGGTCCCAGCGCAAACTCTTTCGTCAATTGCGCCGTACTGCCAATGGTCGTTGCCGTTTGTCCTGCCGTCTTCGCCGTATCTTTGACAATACCTACCGTCTCCTGTACGGAGGCCAGCAATGGTTTCAGCTCATTACGCACCGTCGTAATTGTCTGAATGAGCGTGAACACGGCAACGATCAGATAGATGGTCGAAAGTAACGTCAAGGCCGCCAGGATAATCAGGACAATGTAGAGCACGTTCAGTAGAACATCGAATATTGCTGCCAGCACGAAGCCAACGATCAGCAAAACCACAATGATCGCGCCGATAATGCCCGCCGTCCGCAAAGCACCTTTCATAATACACCTCTTAAATTATAAACAGTTTGTAATAGAGTACCGCTATGACTTGATTATAGCGCACAAGCAAACCTGATAGCTACATAAAGTCTCTTCTCTATACACGAACACCAACCACTTATTGACTACATTGTTTAACCACCACAGCCATTTGTACGTATCAACCTTAGAAACCTGAGCATTAACTGAAAAAATACTGAGACTTTCCATTGTTCACTTGCAAGTGAACAGAGTTAAAGGTATGTTCAGAGTGTAAATAGTGCAAATCTGGTGAAAAGATTACTGTTACATCACTTGCATAAAGGAGATTTCAATGTACCATTTATTATCCTTGAGTACTGCCCTCGCCAATGGACCCGTATCCATTAAGATCGGCGACAACGTCTGGACCTTTGGTTGGAACCTTATCATCTACCTCATAGTCGCAGCTATCGTAGGTCTCGTCGCAGAGTTCATTGTCGGCTGGAGGCTCCCACTGGGCTTCATTGGAGCGATTATTGCCGCCATTATCGGCATATGGTTGATGACCCAGGTGATTGTCATCAGTGGACTGCCTGACGTTTTTGTGCAAGGTGTCCCCCTCGTGCGAGCGTTGATCGGCGCGATCATCTTCGTAGCGATCTGGCACCTCATCACCTACGGTCTATGGCATGGGCGTGGCCGCCGAGGCTATCGACGAGCATAATTAGAACAAGAGCTTGCAACACACTGCTGGGCTACCGCGACGGTAGCCCAGCAATGTGTTGCAAGCTCTTCACTGTCTTTTGTACCCACAAAGGTGGTATACTTAACCATAACTATTGGGGTGCTTTTTTGTAAGCACTTTTATCGTTAATTGTCACCTTCCCTCTTCCCATACGTAAATATAGATAGTGGCAATACTACGAAACTATTGATAACGCAATGTTCCTGTCTCGCCTATGAGGTCGCTGAGTGGATAATATCTTTACTGAAAATGATAGCGTGTCGCGCAAGCTCCGTACACAGATCAGTTATGAGACTGCCCTGAGACAACATAGCAGTGCAAGAGGGATTAGTCGCGTCTCCTGGGCCACCTGGTCGATCACCGTTGGTACTGTGTTCGTCTGGTGTTTCACCGCCTATCAGGTGGCCCTGGCGGCGGGAGCGCATACCCTACAGAGTATCATCGGCAACGTGATGAACAATGCCGTCAACATCCAGGACAACGATGCCCTGACCAGCGTGTTGATTCAATATGGCGCAAAGGAAAATACGCTGATACTCCATGGGCAGTATTGGCGATTTATCACACCGATCTTCCTGCACGCGAATTTGCTGCACGTTGGACTCAACATGCTTAATCTCGTGATCCTGGGTATTTTCCTGGAACGGCTGATCGGGCATTGGCGGTTTCTACTCATCTACCTGTTAACGGGTGTCGTAAGTATCATTAGCAGCTTCTATTTTATGCCGCAGGAGGTTAGCGTAGGAGCATCGGGGGCGATCTTTGGACTGGTAGGTGCTTATAGTATCTTTGTCCTCATTCATCGCAGAGCATTTCGCAATGGCGGCATCCCAACACTGCTCTGGCTCGTTATTGTGATAGGGGGCAACCTCAGTATTGGTTTGTTCATTCCTAACGTCGATAATTACGCACATATGGGTGGCTTAATCAGCGGTTGTTTCCTGGGCTGGTGGTTTACCCCGCTCTATACATTATCACCGCGTAAAGCGTTAATAGATAAGCATAGCCTGGCGCGTCGCTGGCCCCTGGCACTCTTGACAATCATAGGTGTACTTATACTTGCAATCATGGCCGTACATCTCATTGGAGGATAATTCTTTGGAAGCTAAAACAGATTTACAAACATACATGGAGAGTGGGAAGCTAGCCCTGGCGCAAGGGCAGGGACGTGAGGCCGCAGTTGCGTACGCCCATGCCGCGCAAATTGAACCAAACAATCCCCAGGTTCACCTGGGCCTGGCCGAAGCTAACCTCGCGCTTGGCTCATACGGTGTGGTCTATATGGCTTGCCGCAAGGTGCAGGAGCTACAGCCGGAGAGCGGTTTTGAAAATACAATGGCAAAAGCATTGCTCAACCTGTTAGATCGTCGTTATGATCGCGCCTTGCAGGATGTTGACGCCGCCATCGAACTCGACCCTGGCTATGGCTATGCTCATGCCTTACGCGCCTACCTGCTGCGCATGAACCACCAGGACTATGACGCGGGCCTGGCACGCTCACGAGCTGCTCGCCTCTCTTATGGTGGACGATTCGAAAATTGTTTCCCACCGGTAGAGCCAACACCCTCACTCGGCTATACTGCCACATCCGGCAATGGCTCTACAGCAGCCATACCCGATGCCTATGAGCAAGCGGCCAGCGCGAATGCCACACAGCGCGAAACGGTACCACCATGGACACGCCCTAATGGGATGCAGCGACAAATGGTACGCACGCGCTTCATGCTGAGTCAGAATCCACGCTTCGTGACCACCATCATTGTTGCCATCAATGTCGCCGTCTACCTGGTCATGGCCTTCCTGAGCCGCAGTTTAACAATTGATCTAGGTGTGCTGGTTAACGGAGGAGCACAGGTCAATATATTAGTATCCGAGGGGCAATTCTGGCGCATCTTCACAGCCATGTTTATCCACTTCGACATCTTCCACATCGGCCTGAATATGCTCTCGCTTTTCTTCATCGGGGCAGCCGTCGAGGTCTTCTACGGCAAGTGGCGTTACCTGGTCATCTACCTGGCATCCGGCATCATTGGCGGCATCGTAACCTACTTCCTGATGCCTCCTGAGACTCTTGCTGCCGGTGCTTCCGGCGCGATCTTCGGCGTCTTTGGCGCACTCGGCGTCTTCTACCTGGTAAACCGCCGCGCTATGGGCAGCTATGGACGTAACGCCATCATGAACTGGGTCTTTTGGCTTGGCCTCAACCTGGTCTTTGGCTTCACAACCCCCGGCATCGGCATCCTGGACCACCTGGGTGGGCTGGTCGCTGGTATCGTGATCTCCCTGCTCCTCATTCCCAAATTGGGACGGAGGCAATTGTAGAGGTATGTATGCGAGTGAAATAGGCACATCGAGATACATTATGATATAAGATGAAACGCACCTTGCTTGTTGGTGCGACCCGTACACTGAATATAGGAAGTCGAGCTTGCAATCTCGCTGTGACCGTGGCTGAGTCACACAATGATCCTATCCATGCCCTTTACCCCCCTGGCTCGACTTCCTGCTTTTTTTATTCGTGACTAGAACCATAATCTGACGCTAATGACAGGATATGCTTCCAAATTGACGCGACTGTGGGGAACTTCGATCATTTGCCAAAGAACTTTTGGGTAAGCATGGCGATAAATACCCCTTCAATGACGAGACCTGCAACTGACTCAAAGGCCGTAACCCAGAGTTGGGGTTCTCCAGGTTGGAGAAACGGTTCTGAGAAGACTCTCCCATGAAAAGCCGTGATACTGGTTAACACCGCTTCTAGAAATGACAAATGAGGCTCATAATAGATGCCCAACACAAAGTAGGCAACAGCGCAGAGCAAGACAACGAGTAGATAGGCTGCGAAGATGCGCCATATTCGATAGCCATATCCTGTTAAGAGAGCAAGCATTAGAGAAAAGAGCCACCGTCCAACTTGTCGTTGCATCCATAACACCTTGCGCTGAAGTATCTGAGAACGATAGGTAAAGCGTGCTGCATCTTCGTTCAGTCCCTGATTTTGGAGAACAATCGCGAGTTGACGATTCGCTCGAACTGCCGATTGATACCCATCAATCCATTGCATTCTATCTTTCCTTGTCCCATCAATCCATATTGGTTGACGTGCCTCACGCTCATCACCTAGCATCTTCACTGGTGTCCAATCAATCACCGTAAGGTTGGTATCTCTCCAATGCACATTTGCTAAGCTAGCCGCACCATACCTCTCATCACCAAGAGTGGTCTCGTACAAACTAGCATCTTCTAAGTCTATCCCACGCAAATCCGCTCCCTGCAACTGGGTCCGATAAAGCTCGGTCCCGCGCAGATTGGCTTCCACCAGATCAGCTTGTGCCAAATTGGCTTTCTCCAGGTTGGCTTTCTCCAGTTGACCCGTGCTAGTTTAGCTTGCACCAGGTTAGCACTCAACAAGTTGGCTTTCTGAAACTGGGCCTTAAAGAGTTCAGCCCTCTGCAATTGAGCGTCAAAGAGGTTGGCTTCTTCCATAAATACTGCTGCCATGCTCGTTTGCTCTTCAGTAGCAACAAGCCAATCCTTCCACATTAACCCTCCCTGTAGACCTGTAAGTGGGAGGGAAGCCAGGTTGATTTGGCGCAGGTCGGCAGCGCGCAAATCTAGCCCGTGACGCTCTCGTTGCGTCTCATTACTCCAATCCACTGGTCCTTGTCCATTCTCATGTGTTGCTAAGAGCCACTCAACTTCAGCACGGCTCAATTTCATCCCTTTGAAAGGATAAACCCCTTTTTCGATATCAGGAACGATAGCGCGACGCTTGCTCAATTCCTCCTGGCGCTTTGCATCGATCTCCGGTTCTGTACGCCAGGGTTGGTTCTCTGATTGCCAATGCTGACGCCATTTTTCAGGAGAAGTAGGAAAAGCATTATCATCAAACATCATGGGAAATCACCTCTCTGTAAGCCAGGCAACTATTCTCAGGATGAAGGACTCTACGACAGGATAAGTTTCCAAATGAAAGTATATCCTGCTTATCTTCTTCCTGTCTAGTGAGCTTGCAGAGAGATGACTAGCGACACATTATGCATCCAGTTCGTCGCTACTCTGTCCCCTTCTTGTCTGGAGAAACGGAACCAGGAACCACGATAGTCACGCTGACTCGAGATGAGACGACTGTAGTAATGTGTGATGTCCCGACCCGATCACCTCTTGCTTGCTTCCCCCAAATATGCTATACTCTTCCTAAGGCAGGTACCACAAGGCACCCCTTGTCAGAACGTGTACGGTCAACACGTTACTCCATAGCAACCCGACACACCTACCAGCATTCCCTTCCCGTGTTGCAAGCCAAAAAGACGTGTCCCAAATGTCACAACGATCACAAAGTTCCATTCATCATCCTCTTGGATGGAATGCCACGAAGAAACTCAGGTCCCAAATGTCACAAAGTCTTCAGCATGATCTTATCGGATGCAAAGCTAGTGAAAACTCGCTGTCCCAAATGTCACAAGCATCCCAATCATCACAAAGTCCCACTCCTTGTCTGATCGTCTGCAATACGACTGAGAAACTTGGTGTCCCAAATGTCACAACCCTCACCATGTTCTAACTTTTGCCATTGAGAGCGTACTTCATCAAATGGCAATGGTTCTAAACTGACATCCTCTTGACAATTTCTATCTCATTCGATATAATTCTATTTAGTTTAATATCTAATTAGTAGATCGTACCGTCAGAAAAGTTTAAGGGATTATCTATGTTTACACCACTTCCCCAGACCAGCGAAGCCTTCGAACAGTTCGATTGGTCAGAAATCGAATCCTGGTATCGCGAATTAACGGCGAGCAACCTTACCTTGGAGATACTACCTCTCTGGATGGCTCAGTGGTCACAGCTCAGTGCGCTGGTCGATGAGACCCGGTGTCGGCACGAGCTTGCCATCATGCAGGATACGGCAGATGAGGAGCGAGTGCGGCGCAAACAGCGTTTCATCGATGAAATCTTTACTCCTCTCCAACCCTATGAGCAGCAAATCAAAGAGCAGTTACTGGCCAGTGGTCTGGAACTTGAAGGTTTCGCGATTCCCCTTCGCAACCTGCGGGCCGAAGCCGCACTCTACCGTGCGGAAAACCTGCCACTGTTGAAGGAAGACGGGGCTTTGAGCGATGCATACATGAGGATCGGTGGCTCCTTGACGGTCAAGTGGGAAAACAAAGAGGTGCCTCTGACCTCCTTATTTTCCGTGCTTGCTGATCCTGATCGCCTGCGACGTGAACGGGTATGGCATGCCATGGAAGAGCGGCGCAGCCTGGAACGAGACAAGCTCAATGTGCTCTGGACGAAAAAAATGCAGGTACGCCAGCACATAGCACGTAACGCCGGGTATGCAAGCTACCGGGACTACCGTTGGCAACAACTGCTGCGTTTTGACTACACTCCGGCTGAAAGCAAAGCCTTTCACGCGCTCGTTGAACGTTTCCTATTGCCCACCTCTAATCAGATCTGGGAGAGGCGTCGGAAACTTCTCGGGGTGGAGCGGCTACGCCCCTGGGATATGTCTGTGGATGGACGGACAAGCGAGGCTCCACGTCATATCTCGGATGTAGATGCATTACTGCGACAGTGTGCCAGCGTCTTTCACCTCATCGATCCACAACTGGGATGCTATTTTGATACGATGCTTCAGGAGCAATTACTGGACTTGGAAGAACGTCCTGATAAGGCACCCGGGGGCTTTAACCTGCCTCTAGAGGTCAAACATCGCCCTTTCATTTTTGGTCATGTGAACTCTATCAAACACATCGTGCGTCTGATCTTTCACGAAGCAGGACATGCCTTCCATGTCTTCGAGACGGCCTCGCTTCCCTACATACATCAGCGCAAAGAGGATGCTATCCCACTGGAATTTGCCGAAGTGGCATCGACGAGTATGGAATTCATCGGAGCAATGTATCTTCAGCAGGCGGGGCTTTGTACTGAGCGTGAAACAGCGTTGTTGCGCATACAACACCTGGAAAACATGCTTGCGAACTATCTGCCAGAGTTCATTTTAGGCGATGCTTTCCAGCACTGGGTCTATGACCACCCAGAACAGGCAACAGACCCACAACAGTGCAATCAGAAGTGGGCGGAACTCAGCCAACGTTATCTACCAGCTATCGATTGGAGTGGCTTGGAAACTGAACTCGGCTATGGCTGGCAGAACATACTCCATTTTTACTGTTATCCACTCTACGTGATTGAGTACGCCTTTGCCGCTCTTGGTGCTCTCCAGGTCTGGCACAACTACCTGCTTGATCCCCAGAGCACTTTGCGGCAGTATCGTCATGCCCTCTCCTTGGGAGCCACAAGAACAGTGCCAGAGCTCTATGCAGCCGCAGGCACAACGTTCACCTTCAACGAAGAAATTTTCCAGCGTGTGATTGCATTGATCACGCAGACCGTTGCGGAATTAGAAAGGCACATCTAAGCATAAAAATGGTGAATAATTTTACCTCTTTATTACCTTCGCTTAACGAAATGATTACATTCCTCACGTGTCTTAAGTAGGCTTACAAATACGGCATTGTTAACGTAACCCGCTAGACACAGGAGAATAACCATGTCATCAGCACAAGAAGCATTGAAACAACTCGACGAAAGCAAGATATCGGGTTTTCAACTAAAAACGGTGATTACTGCCGGGATGGGCTTTTTTACTGATGCCTATGATCTTTTCATCATCGGTGTTGTGTCATCAATACTCAAGTCCCTCTGGCATCTGAGTGCGTTCAACGTTTCCCTGCTCAGCAGTACCGCACTCCTTGCATCGGCAGTCGGTGCAATTATCTTTGGGCGCATTGCTGATACATTCGGGCGCAAATTCATTTACGGGTATGAACTTATCGTACTGGCAGCGGGAGCGATTGCCTCCGCGCTTTCTCCGAGCCTGGTGTGGCTTTTGATCTTCCGCGTAGTTCTGGGGTTAGGTATTGGTGGTGACTACCCTGTCAATTCAACATTGATGGGCGAGTATTCTAATCGCCGAGCTAGCCACCTTCTGGTTGCGCCGCCGCATCGCTGAGACACCACGTTTCGCACTTGCACAGGGAAACACGCAAGGTGTTTCTCGCGCCGTAGATTTAGCTTCTGGCAAACAGAACGCTGCGCAGCTATCACATGATGAAAGTGATGGCCTTCTACCCACCAAGAACCCTGTGCAGGCCACACCAGCTCCCCAGGATTCTCAAGCTTCATCTATTGCTCAGGGAAAGGTTCGCTGGCAACAACTGTTCACTGTCCGCCACTGGCTAATCTGGTTGATCGCTGCAGCGGGAACTTGGTTTCTGCTCGACGCGGCCTATTATGGCACGACGGTCTCCACACCCATAGTGATCAAGTTGTTTAACCCGAAGGTTACGCTTGAAACAACGATGCTTTACACACTCCTCATCTTCGTTGTAGCAGCACTGCCAGGCTATATCGTCGCGGCATTCACAATCGATCGCATAGGTCGCCGGGTGATGCAGTTACTTGGCTTCGCCATGATGGCCATTCCCTACGGACTGCTCTTTTTCTTCCCGGCTTTGACAATGATCGCCGTGTCTTTCCTGCTGCTCTACGGTGCCAGCTACTTCTTCACCGAATTCGGTCCGAACGTCACCACCTTCTTGTATCCGGCTGAGATATTCCCGGTCACGGTGCGCACCACGGCCCATGGCTTGGCTGCCTCGCTGGGAAAGGTGGGCGCGTTCATTGGCGCGTTTATCTTCCCGCTGATGCTCTCGAGTACCACCTTCAAATTACCCGGCGCGATGGGTGTTGCGGCTGGCATCTGCGTCCTGGGCTTCCTGCTCACATTCTTGTTGCCTGAGCCAAATCAGAAGTCGCTCGAGACCATCGAGCAAGAGGGAGAGCAACTCGATGATGAGCATGCTTCACCTGCATTTCCAACGCTTTGAAGGTTGTTGTCCCTCAAAAAGTACCCGAAGGCCTGTTCTCAGAGTGAAGCTTGTTCACATTTTCAGCCATTCATCTTTAAGCAAACCAAAGTAATGTGCATCTAAAAACTGGTCACGGAAGAAGAAGCGCTGGCGCAAATTCCCCTCATACGTGAAGCCAAGCTTGAGTAAGAGACCCTTAGAGCGCGTATTCCTGGAATCCATGGCCGCTTCAATGCGATGCAATCCAAGCTCGGTAAACCCGTAGGTCAGGATGGCTGGCATCGCTTCGGTCATCATGCCCTGTCGCCAATATGCACGATGGAGTTCATAGCCGGTTTCGGCATAATGAAAGCCTGGATCGGAAAAAAAGAACGTGCATGAACCGATGACGGTATCCTCGCCTTTGAGTGTGATACCCCAGTGGAGAGCTTCGTGCCGATCATAAGCATCCTGGAGTTGGCGAATCAACGCATGGGTGTCTTCGAGAGACTGATGTGGTTCGTCTCCATAGAAGTCCATCACCTCCCGATCAGACTTTATCGCAAAGAGTGCTTCTGCATCAGTTGGCTGAATTTGGCGCAGATGCAAGCGGTTTGTGGTCAAAGAGGGAAAGTGGGTAAATGCCGCATCAATGGTCATAGGAGAGCTTCCATTCACTGCACCAGTATCGTCAAGTTCATCTTCTCATGAATCGTACAATAGATGTGGTACACCCCTACCGTCGAGAATGGCCCGATTTCGAGAGAGCCGCTCGAAATTGTCTTATTGTTGAGCGTTGGTGCTCCTGGCTCGTTCACTGATTTAGCAGTACCATTCGCGGCCCACATCCCATTTTGCAGAACATGTTGGTATTGACCATCATCGACGAGCAGCAGTTTGGACCCCTTGGGCACCAGCACAACGTTCTGCACAAAGCTAGTGACACTCATATGCACGGTAGATTCCGCGTTTGGATCGGTATTCACACTACTGCTCTGGGGATTGGCGGCGACAATCAACGAGACGAGAATTGTTCCCAGCACTATTCCCGTTACGCCCGTCAAGACCGTGCCCAGGCCACGCGGTGTACGTCGCTCAGTACTCCGATAGTTCTGCAAAGTTGCCGCCACACCTGCCACTATGGCTACGATGGCACAAGCGGTGAGAATCACCACTGGAATGAAGGAGCCGATACTCTCTGGATGCTCTATATCATAAGGGAAATACGGCTGCGCAAAGGAACTAGTAGTGATGGCTAAAGCGATCAACGCACCCAGTGCCGATGTCCATCGCAAGCCAATAAACGCGATGAGCGACGACACGAGCATAACCGTGGCTATTATCACGAGCGGTACGACCAGCGCACCCGCCGAGATATAAACTATCAACACATAGACGAAGTAGCATAGCGCATTGATCAGCAGTGCTATCGCGGTAACTTTTTCCAATGTTGACAACGAATGACGCCAGGAGCGTTTTCCTTGTCCCATTTCTTGTCTCGCTTCTTGTACTGAACCCTTCATAACAAGTACTCCTTATGGATCAATATGGTTATTTATTTGTTGCCTTAGCACGTAATTCCCTGAGCGCGTCTTTCGCTATCCATTGTGCCGTTTTAGAATCCGACTTATTGATGGTCTCAGCCCATTCCAAGGCTAAAGCATAGAGATGGCTATTTCTTTTCCCAATCTGTCGCAATGCCCAGTTGACAGCTTTTCTGACAAAATTCCGCTCATCAGTAGCGTATCGCTTAATCAGTGGGAAAAATGGCTCGAACGCTGCATCCAGTGCTTTTTTGTCGTGAACGGCCAGTTCGGCCATCATCACAAACCCTGCCCGCCGCACAAACTCTTGCTCCCGATGGCACCACTCAACGGCCTTTTGATATGCATATGGTGTTTGATCAAACAGATTTCCGCACACCTGATCACAGACATCCCACGAATCAAAATCGTTGACCCACTCCTCCATCTGTTGGGGAGAAACCTGTACTGGCTCATCAATCATTGAGGCAAGAATTCGTGCCTCGTGTATGCCAGAATGCCACAATGCCTCGGCAAGGATATGGTTCTTCCCTATCGTTTTTGCCATCTTGCGCAACGTTGGAATTGATATACCAAGCACATTGCCAGATCGAATACCAAACCGCGCCATCCCTTCAACCGCCTGGGCATTGGCATATGAGTTCAATTCAGCTATGACCTGTTCCGTTGTCATCATGCTATACCTGCTTTTCTGCTTTGATAAACCAGGAATTTGTTGCTTCTAGTGCTATTCTCTATCTCATCTGAAATACGGCAGAGACATCCCGTTTGTTGCATCCTGATAATAAGTCCATTTTTCCAAAATCTCCTCCAATAAGCCCTTGACTATGACGTTACGTCATCCTTTATACTGCACTATAGAAAGGAGGAACACCTTGGGTTCACATTTTTATCAAACCAGTGAGTTTGCGCAGAAAGCCGCTGTCTCCGTGCGCACCTTACGCTACTACGATTACGTCGGACTGCTATCGCCAACCAGCTATACGGAGGCTGGCTATCGTCTGTATACAGAGACAGATCTTTCACACCTCCAGCAGATCCTGGCTCTGAAATTCCTGGGCTTTTCATTGGAGGAAATTCGGCAGTGTCTACAGATTGGCCCCACAGTCTTGCTAGAATCGCTCGCCTTGCAGAAGGCGATGATGCAAGAGAAACGGGTACAATTGGATGCCATTATCAAGGCTATTGGTGAAACGGAAGAACTGCTGCAAGCAAACCATCAGGACTGGGATTCGATCGTTAGAGTGATCCAAGTGATTCAAATGACACAGAGCAACGATTGGCGCAAAAAATACTTTACTGACGAGCAACTCCAACAAGCAGAGGAGTTGCACAAGCAGTATTATACCGATGAACAACGACAGCAATTGGCTGAGTGGGGCAAAGACTTCACCGAAGAGGATCAACGCGTAGCCACTCAACGATGGAACAAGGTCCTCGCGGAGTTGCAACGACTGGTAGCGGTCGATGCAGATCCGTCAGGTGCAGAAGCGCAAACCCTCGTCCAGCAGTGGCAATCGCTGTTACAGGAGTTCACCCACGGGGACGCGGGTATTACGAAGAGCCTGGGCAACCTGTACAAGGGTATAAGCCAGATGCCTGCCGACCAGGCTCCCTATGCCATGCCCTACAATCAGAAAGAAGGAAAGTTTCTCGAAAAAGCCATGAAGGCACATAACGAGCAGCATAGCTAACAACAATTGCACGACCCGAGCAAACAGGCCGCGAGAGATTTTCTCGCGGCCTGTTTGCTCTTCAGCTTTCCCGGCCTTCTATGATATGTTCCGTTGGAGTTCTTTGACCAGTGCTACCATCTTGGGAACCTTTTCGCTGCTATATCCTGTATATATCTGTATATAACAGCAGAAATCTCACATCGAAAGAGATAAGCACGATAAAGTAACCGTTAGCTTTTATCATTATGGAGGAATACAGGTATGCCAGACAGATTTGACAAATTTACCGAACGCGCGCGAACAGTGCTTACACTGGCAGGTGAAGAGGCATCGTGTCTACACCACAACTATATTGGCACCGAGCACCTGTTATTAGGGCTGGTACGAGAAGGCGGTGGATTAGCGGCGCAAGTTCTCACAAAGATGGATGTAGACCTTGCGATGATACGTGGCAAAGTTGAAGCAATTATTGGCCGAGGCAAGCATGGTAAACAAGTGCCATCTGGCCCTATCGGCCTCACACCCCGCGCTAAAAAAGTGATCGAGCTGGCGGTGGACGAGGCACACCGCCTGAACCATCACTATATCGGCACCGAGCACCTGCTACTAGGGCTGATACGAGAAGGTGAAGGAATCGGGGCCGGTGTCCTGGAAGAGCTCGGTGTCGGCCTACAAAGAGTACGCCGAGAGATAATGCTTGCTCTGGAGAAACCCTTCATTGGGAACAGGCCCAGAAGGCCCACCATTGTGGTGTTCACAACAATTGCTATTGTCGCCCTCACAGCAATCACGCTCAGACGGAGAATTTCACGGCTGCTCCGTTAAACGCTGCATGATACTATTGCTACTTGCAAAAGGTCTGTAAGTGTCTTTTGACGGGATGGTACAATGTGCGATAGAAGTAAGTCTCTTTTTGATTTGGGCTGCTTTCTTCTGCCGATTTTGCTCTTTTCAAAAAGAATGGTAAGTGAGTGGACATTACTTAGCATAGAACCATAAGGAGTAGGTGTGAATGACAACCAATACAAACAATCCAACAGGAAAATACGCTTCGGTCAACGGAATCAACCTGTACTATGAGATTCATGGAAGGGGCAAGCCTTTGATCATGCTTCATGGTGGCTTTGGGAGCTTTGAGATGTTCGCCGCTCTTTCTCCCGCGCTGGCTGAGAAGCATCAGGTCATTGGGGTCGATCTGTATGGACACGGATGCACGGCCCTCACGGATCGCCCCCTCCGTTTTGAGCACATGGCTGACGATATCGCTGGCCTGATAGAGCATCTTGGGCTGGAGAAAACCGATCTCCTTGGTTTCTCTCTTGGCGGTGCCGTGGCTCTCCAAACCGCCATTCGTCATCCAGAACGTATCAACAAACTCGTGCTGATCTCCACCCCTTTCAAACGGAGTGGCTGGCATCCCGAAATGCAAGTAGGCATGACCGCCATTGCCCCGGAGTTCTTTATGAATACTCCCATCTATGAGGCCTATCTGCGTGTTGCGCCAAAACCAGAAGATTTCCCTCGATTGGTCAACAACATGAAGGATGCCATGAGTCAGGACTATGATTGGACCGAGCAGGTTTCCGCTTTGAAAATCCCCACGCTGATTATCGCTGGCGATGCTGATGGTCTTCCTCCTTCCCATGCGGTCGCGTTTTTCAACCTCCTGGGCGGTGGCTTGAAGGATGCTGGCTGGAATGGTGAACACCTCATCCCATCACAGCTTGCCATTTTGCCTGGTGCCACCCATTACAACATTAATTTCCGAGCTGATCTTCTGCTCCCTGTTCTTGCTCCCTTCCTTGATGGAAAGCAAGCAATGAACCAATAATGGAGAACCGTCATGCCTACAGATACTGACCCACGCGCCATCTATGATACAGTCGCCACTGAACTGACAGCAACGTCACCCACCAGGCAGAGCAAAATGTTTAGCATGCCCTGTCTCAAGCACGATAATGGCAAGGCATTTGCTGGCTTCCATAGAGGTACAATGGTCTTCAAGCTCACTGCCCCTCAGCACGCCAAGGCACTTGCCCTCTCAGGCTCACACTTGTTCGATCCAGCGGGCAGTGGTCGCCTCTGGAAAGAGTGGGTCGAGGTACCTGCCGAACATGCTTCACAGTGGCTCGAATTGGCACAAGCAGCCTTCCGCTATATTGATAAGACAGGCAAGTGAGAAAAACAGAGTTCATTGTCGATATGAACGGCAACTGCTTCCAAATTGGAAGCAGTTGTTACCCATCATAACAAACTCACCAACGCTGCTATGCCAAACAACGCAATGATCATGCCAGAGATTCTATTGATCCATAAGAGCCAACGGGCGGTAAACTTGCCACGCAGCAAACTGATGCCGCCCGTCAAGATGCACCACCAGAGCGTTGACCCTATGAACACGCCTCCCACGACAATCGTGGCCGAGACATAGCTTTTACTCGCACCGCCCACACCGATACCCGCGAAAATTGCCGCGAATGAGAGGATGGTTAACGGATTGGTTAGTGTCAGCAGGAACGTGGAAACATAGGCACCGACAAAGCCGTTCGCGCTAGCCGAGGCTGCCCGTTCCGCTGGTCGAGTAAGCAACGTCTTGATGCCAAGGTAGAGCAGAAACATGCCGCCAATGAGGCGAATCCACAGTTGTTGGCTCACCAGAAAATTGGCAATCAAAGCCACACCAAAACCCGCGATACCGCCATAAACAGCATCTGCCGTGGCAATGCCCAGGCCAGAGACCAGACCATAAAGTTGCCCTTTATACACTGTCCTTTGTATACACAGCACGCTCATCGGTCCCACTGTCGCCGCAATCGAGAGGCCAATCAGTAAGCCTCTTACAAGAAAACTCGCCTCCATTGCTTTCTCCTTCCAAATTGTAGAGTGTTTATTACGCAACGCACAATAAAAAAGTCGCCAGGCCTCATCAAAAGGTCTGGCGACTTTCTATGTCGTTTCTTAGCTACTACAAGACATGCTCAAGTAGGCCAAACCTCCTGTTGGGCTGGCCTTGCTGCTGCTTCCAGGTCAATGTATAAAAGCAATGATTACATACGATCATTAGTATACTTCCTATGTTGCTTGCAAAAGCTATGAGGATATTGTAGCACATCAGTATCATCGAAGACAAAGCCTGCATGTTGATCTGGTTGAGCTTTTCCCCTATACGCGTATTGCTTACCATGCGTTTTACGCGCCAATGGCGCACATTACCGTCGCTTCTTGCGCTTTGCCTTCTTCACCCGCTTTCGGTTGCGCTGGAAGGCTTGATCTTGCTCAATGCTATCTATTATCGGTACCGTAAGCTCGGCGTAGCGTGGAAAGGGCGACAATACCCATAGTAGGAAACCGGCAATAACAGCGAAGAGCACGCCCAGGTAATAGCCGTGCGTCAAGTCAATTAGGCCAAACATAAACACGTTAGCACCATACAACAAAGCGGCTATGCGATGCGGTAAGCGACCAGCAAACGAGGTCGTATCTATAAGAACTATGGCATGGAGAACAAAGAAATTGATCACAATAAGCAAAAGAAAGCTAAGCACAAACCAGGCGATAACATTGCTGATTGGCACACCATAGTAGTTGAAGATACCGGGCGACAACCAGTTCCAATAGTGTTCCAGGTGAAACGCGACCGGTTCCAGGAGCAGATCGAGCAATATTGCCAGCAATGGTCCCAGGAATATCTTCGGTACCTTTCCTTGTAGCCTCGCTGTTAAGCCATAGATAACGCCCTGTACAGAAAACAGGATCATGATCCAGGCGAAGATCACCGCCAGAGGGACACCACCCGGCAGGAACGGAGCCAGCACATCGGTGTAGTAGTACGCGCCAAAGGGGAAACCGGTATGCACACCCAAAGCCTCAATCGCATAAGACAGGATGACGACTAGAATAATGGCAAAGAGGCCAAGAATGGCGTAGCTATCCATCACAGCTACCGCCATCATCGTTCCTTCGAGGAGCAGCAAGGCACCTCCCGCCCATGTCATCGAGAAGGGTGGGTTGATGTTAAAGGCTACCCCGATAACGGCGATGGGATAGGCCACGCAGAAGAGACAAAATAGGAAAAAGAGCATTTTACTGAGACGAGTTGTCGTACCAATCATAATCATACACCACCCATACCTACGACAGCGATTATACGCGCATACGCGCTTGTCTGCACAATGGTGGTCGCCGCTCCACTGCGCACATCTAACGCGTACAGTGAATTGTCACTATAGAAAGTAAGAATATGCGCATTGAACCAGGGGCCAAGCTCTAACAGCGCAGCAGTCGATGTTACCAACAGTTGTGGTTTACTGGCACGCAAGTTCTTGCCAGAGCCGCTGATGTGGACTTCAAAGACGGCACTAGTCCGATCAAAAGGAGGCTGAGCCTGGCTGGAAAATTCAACATAGATGAGTGTGTGTCCATCGGGTGTAAAGACGGGCGTTGTTATCCAGTGATAGGCAGCACTATTCGCGAGCTGATGTTGTTCCGCTAACACGACTTGTAAGCCCTCCATAGCCAATGGTTGCCCGCCCAGGGTGGTCAAATCCAGGCTATTAGGATACTTCACCACTGCCAGATCGCTCGGCACGCTGCCATCGGTTGGTATTGGCACTTCCCCTTCATAAGAGGAATACAGCAAGATATTGCCGAAAGGCAGCAAGGCAAGTGGCCCTTGTTGTGTGTCTCCACCCAAAATCTCTTGTGGAGTAGCAGTCAAAGGCTTGTTCAAGTCAAATGTCCACAGGCCAAATTGAATGGCTTCATGGCTCTGTTGCCCATCCGTGAGCAGCAAAGTTGAATCGCCCTGCTTGCCATTACCATTCATGAAAGCAAAAATGCGGAAGCAGGGACAATTGGTCGAGGGCTGCTCAAACACTTTTGTAGGAGAGGCTAATGGTCCGGCAAAAATAGCAATGATGCCATTGCCGCTGGTTGGTTCAGTGCTCCAGGCTATCGTCGTCCCATCGCTACTGACAGCCAGAGAAGTGATTACCTGGTTAGCGGGCAACTTCGCAATCTGTATCGCGGTACCGCCAAATATATCGGTCAACCAGATACCATCGCCGCTATAGAGCAATTGCCCCGTTGGTGTGAGCAGTGGATGCACAGCTTGATTGTACATATAGCCGGGCGTCGTGATAGCTTGCGGTGTAACACCAACACTGGAAACCAGGTAGATGCTATTCTGCTGTTCATAGAGCACATAGCGATCGGAAGGCAACTGCAATGGCTGGAGTATCGTGTTGCCAGGTGCAGAGATAGGCGGGATAGCCGTGGGCGTTATTGATTGAGCTGTGGTTGCACCAGGAGTCGGTGTCTGCTTAACCTGTGTACCGTGTTGCGTCGGTGTACTGGTAGCTACTTGACCCTGTGCTTGTGTTCCCCCCTGCACCGCGCTAATTACCAGCAAGACGGAAGAGGAGAGGATGAGAAAACTCACCAATGTGAGCAACAGAACAACGCTCAGCATGGAAAAGCGGGCATGCCGATTTGGTGGCTGCCCATGCGGTGGCTGCGCTTCAGTGTGTTCTGGTGGAGTACTCACTTGTCGCGACAATGTTGTCTCATTCCCCTTAATTTCGATTGTTCTTTATAGGTTGTAAGTATAACCGAAATAGGCTCTTTTGTGTAGGGGCTGCTCCGTTTATCAGGCCGATTGGCCTGTGTCGCGGGAGTGAGGCTGCGCCTGGCTGGCGTGGCGTAGGATAAAGGCGGTAGTTTTGGTAAAGACCTCCTCGCGGTCGTAGTCTTTCATGATGACGTGGTACGAGCGATGGAAGGTGACGAGGTGTTTCTCTTTGGAGCCAATATGGCGATAAATTTCGCGTCCATCGCGGGTAGGCACAACATGATCGTGAATGGAGGTCATAATCAGTGCTGGGGCTGTGACCTGCGGCAATTCGACCCGTAATGTTGGCAAGAAATGGAGCATACTCTCAACTGGTCGCATCGGCGTCCAATGGTAGACATCGCGTGTATAGCGACGACGCGCATCCGGGTCTCGTATATCTTCACGGATGGTCGGCACGAGTGGTGTAAAATACTTCGCGACCCGCACCCCCAGGTGTGTCAAGGGGTGCATGTGTAAGGGAGCACACATTGTCACGATACCCGCTACTTCTTCATGGGCCGCGGTATGTAAACAAAGCGCACCTCCCAGCGAATGTCCCACCAGGAATACCACATCGCAGCTTTGCTTGAGATTACGCAACTCAGCATGTACCGCCTCCGCCCACTGGTGCCAGCCCAGCGGCAGCATCTCACGCACATGAACACCATGGCCGGGCAGCAACATATTACTGGTCACCATGCCACGCTCTTGTAGCACCTTTTCCAGTTCCGCCATGTCGCGCCGACTGCCGTTCAGTCCATGCACCAACAAGACGCCAATAAGGGGTTGCTGTGTTGGAGAAGTTTTCTCCTGTGACCAATGGGATGTATCCATGCTGTTCGTTTCCTCGTCATAAGTGGTGGGGTACATAACCCCTAACCCGTGCTTGAATTACCTGACTTGCCTATAGCATACCTACTATTGATACGTTTCGGCAAGTAGGCGGGTTAGAAAGTAAGAAATTAGGAGCTATCTCTTCTTACATAAATTTGGTACAATACATCTATCATAGATAGGCCAGTAGTGCTGGCCCTGGATAATGGAGTCAGGAGGTACACATCGTGGCGAATAAAGAACAAAAAAAGGTGCAAAAGGCGGCACCCAAGTCGAATAAGCAGAAGAAAGAGACGCAGAAAGAGAAGAAGGCCGCAAAGACCAATTCAACTGGCATTACGTTGAAAAAAGAGTAATTCCTCACGGATTACACCGTTAAAGCTGCACGCGGGAAAAGGGTGGCGGAAAACGACATATTCCGCCACCCTTTTCTCGCGTGTTAAACAGGTTGGCAGGTTACGGATGTACTTGACACCCTTGTTACAATGCGAATAGAATGCCTTTCAGCATCGTACACACCTGCTCATGACAGTAGATTTCTATCCGCCTAAATATGCTACTGAACAATGAGAAGGTTTAGAGGATTGGGGGTTCGCCATGCAGTCGATGTCTTCCGATAATGCATCTCAACGCGATATGGCCCCAAAGCCATGGACAGGGAAGTCCGACGTTCAACCGGACGTGTACGAGGAGCAAGAAGATCAGTGGGCCGTACTTCGGCACGAGGTGGAGGTGGAGGATATGACGCGGCAGGATGAGCGTGGACGGTCAAACTGGGATCAGCGCGACACAGGAGACGATGCTATTACCCCCCAATCAAATTACGCAGCGTTAGAAGAGGCGCAGCAACATGTTAATATTGTGGTGGCGGGTGTGGGCGGTGGTGGCATGAATGCAGTCAACCGCATGATACATACACAGGTGCGTGGCGTGCGCTTCATCGCGCTAAACACCGATGTGCAAGTCCTCTCAATCTCCCAGGCGCAGAGCCGTATCTGCCTGGGTCAGCATTATACTAAAGGATTAGGTGCGGGTGGTAGTTCCGCTGTAGGCATGCGTGCCGCGACCGAAAGTGCTGCCGAGATCCGCGCCGCCCTGGGTGAAGCCGATCTCGTCTTTATCGCGGCAGGCATGGGTGGTGGAACGGGCACAGGAGCGGCTCCTGTTGTGGCCTCCATCGCCAAGAAATTGGGAGCATTGACCGTTGGTATTGTCACGCTACCATTTACCTTCGAGGGATCACGGCGCAAACGTATCGCCCAAGAAGGCTTAGACGCGCTGGGAGCCGAAATTGACGCGCTCATCACCGTGCCTAACGACCGCTTACTGGCGACAACCGGACGTGATAGTAGCCTGGCCGATGCCTTCAAGTTAGCCGACGACGTATTGCGCCAGGGCGTGCAGGGCATTGCCGAGGTCATCAATGTACCGGGGATGGTCAACGTTGACTTCGCCGATGTACGCAGCGTCTTACGCGAGGCTGGCACCGCCTTAATGAGCATCGGGCAGGGGCAAGGACGCAATCGCGCCCAACGGGCCGCGGACGAGGCCGTTGCTGGCGGCTTCCTGAACGTCACTATTCGCGGAGCTAAACGCGTACTCTTCAATATCAGTGGACCTGAAGATATGACCCTCTTCGAGGTCAATGAGGTGGCGGAGAGGATCGGGATGGCGATTGATAGCACGGCGGATATTACTTTTGGAGCGGTCATCGACCCCATGCTCAAAGATACTATTCGTGTGACGTTGATCGCGGCAGGTATGGAGGAGCGCAGTACCTTGCGCATTCCAGCGATTCATCTGAATCAAGCGCAAGCGACACCTGCACAACCTGTGTACCGACCTGCCGTACCACCTGTAGTGCAGCAGACTCCTATGCGGCCAGCCAGTCATGATGTGCAGCCAGTGGCGCGGCCCCAGGCACCGCTCCCAGCAGCGCAACCGCAGCAACCAGTCCGTCCACTGAGTCAGCCAGGACGCCAGCAACGCAGCCTGGATGACCTGCGCGGAATCCGCAGCATGGGTCGTCGTCAGGAACAGCCAGGGGTTCGCCAGACGGGCGAGGATAACGAGGAAGAGGCGGTGGACGTGCCTCCATTTATGAAGAGATTCCCTTAACAAAGTATGAGCTGTGTAGGGTACCAGACCTGGTATCCCACACGGCTCATACCTCTGTTCGTATTACTCTTTTTCAGAAGCCGCACGACCGTGTTCGCCGCCTTTTTTCCCAATCCTGGAATAGAATTCAGAACCCTGCTGACGCTTCGTAGACTCGCCACCTTTTTTCCCAATCTCAGCATAGAACTGCGGCCCGCGTTTCTCTTTGACTGTCTCTCCGCCCTTTTTGCCGATTTTGGAATAGAATTCAGGGCCATACTTTTCGCGTACAGCTTGACCGCCGTGCTTGGCTTTTTGCGATCCAGGTTCTGGTCCACGTTTATTGTTTGCCATCGAAAGTCCGCCTCTCTTAAACTCTAACTACCACTTATTCCCAACATACAACGCAGTGAGACGCTTCTACAACCAGGGCTTATTACCTCTCTCCCAGAGAGGGTGGCAAAGTCGCCCCTACCCATAGAGAACATCGCGCTGCTTCCCTACTGCGTATGATGTTCTCGCGCCTGTGCTACCCGGTTGGCAATCAATGCTGCCGTACTACCCGCGCCAACACCATTATCAATGTTGACGACAGTCAGACCTGGCGCACACGTCTGTAACATCGCAAGCAATGCGGCAACACCTTTGCCGCCCAATCCATAGCCAATCGACGTCGGTAAACCAATTACAGGAACAGGAACCAGCCCTGTCACTACGGATGGCAACGCTCCGTCCATCCCAGCCGCCACGATGATTGCATCTACCTCTGAAGCAAGCAGGTTACGCAGTGGTTCGATTAAACGGTGTAACCCGGCCACTCCTACATCATAAATACACGTCACACGACATCCCATCTCTTCAGCAATGAGAGCCGCTTCCTCGGCTACCGGAATATCGGAAGTGCCAGCACTGATAATGCCTACATGCCCTCCCGTACTTCGTCGTACATAGTCAGGCTTGTAGATGACCATCGCACGAGCCGCTTCACGAACATATACAGTATACGCTTGAAACGCTGCTCGCAACGATACTATGGCCTCCGGTTGGACTCGGCTGATAATGGCTCTCCCTGAACCATCCAGCAGTGTCTGCGCCATCGCAATAATTTGTGGCACCGCTTTGGTCTCGCCAAAGATTACTTCGGGGACACCTTTGCGTTGCTCACGACCTGCATCGGCGCGTGTCTGAATGCCAGATGAGAGACTATTTCTCTGCCAGTTTTGTGATTCCTGCTCAACTCTACTGGAAAGCTGAACATCGCTTTGTTGCTCTTCTCCCGCACCGTGCTGTTTGAATGGTGCATCTTGATGCAACAATTGCAGCAAATCCACGAGTTCATCACTATGCTGATCCACAGAAATACACACCTCGAATAGAGAATTACATAACCGTTACTCATCTGGGAGTTTTCCAACCTCTCATAGTTTAACATAGATACAGGGGATGAGCAAGCCACCGTCAGCACGACCACGTTTTCTCTTACCTGCTACTTTTGAAAATGTCTTCCTGCCTTATGGTATAATTTACTAACATGTCCAAATTGAGAACCATTGAGAGAACTATCGAAAAGTTAAAGGATGCCATGCATAGATTGCGTTCTATATTCCTGACCGTGCTTGTTTGTAGCAGCTTGTTCCTGCTGGCAGCTTGTGGACCAGCCGTCTCCAGTCAGGCTCAAACCCAGCAGACAGCCACCATCAGTAAATCGTTTCAAACTATAGCCACACCGATTCCTACAGTTCCCGCCTATCGCTGTGCCGCGTGGTCATCAAATAATGCTCCCGGTGCTAATTCTACGATTAACGTCTACGCCAGGATTACCAAAGATATTGCGCCCGTGAGCGGGGCCAATGCCACCGCCGTTGTTCACTTCCAATCAGGCGACCAATCGCTCGCGGCCCCGGCAGCCAGCGATAATGGTGGCTATGTGACGTTCCAGGTACAATTGCAAGGCCAACAACCGCGTGGCACTCCCACCACCGTTGATGTCTCGTTCAGTGCCATCCCAGGCTACGACGGCACCTTGCGCTGTACGCCGGCTTTCTTTACTCCGCAATAGGCACCGCGACCAGTTTCTGACAGGTGGGGCAAAAATGTGCGCTGCGCTGCGCCAGCACGATACGCTCAATCGTCGTACCACAGCGCATACATGGTCTCCCATCCTGCTGGTACACGCGCACATGGTTATAATTATCGCCAGCCTCACCCCAGAGGTCACGATAATCGCTGAAAGATGTCCCTCCATGCTCAATTCCCAAAGTGAGCACGCTCACAATCCCTTCATGCAGCAGGCGTATTTCGTCACTAGTGAGGGAGTTGGCCCTGCGCAATGGGTGGAGAAAGGCATAGTAAAGAGCCTCATCGGCATAGATATTGCCCAGTCCAGCCACCACTTCCTGCGCTAATAACACCGTCTTGAGCGCACTTTTACGGCCAGCCAACGCGCTCTGTAAGCGTTCGGGCGTAAATGTGTCGCTCAAAGGCTCCGGCCCTAAACCTCGAAACGCCTCTTCCTCGCCCGCACACGGCCACAGCTCGATACGGCCAAATTTGCGCGGGTCGGTAAAGAGCAGACGACGCCCATCGGCCAAATTAAAACAGATACGGCAATACGAGGTCTCCTTATCGGTAATAGGTTTCAAACGGGGGCGTGTATTCGCCTGTCCACTTGCCGCACTATGTTCCTCAATTGGAGCTTCGCGAAAGGTTGGGCCTCTAGTACTCCAAGCAAGAGGATCAGCTTCGCGCAAGCTGGTATCTATCTCCCAGCCCGGCGGTAGCAGCAATAGATTGCCCGTCATACGACGATGGATGGAGAGGAACAAGTCACCTGACAGGTCCAGGACAAGAAATTTGCCTCGTCTCCTCACTGCGCTAATCTCGCGGTCGGCAACCGCGACGAGAAAATCGGCGGGAGCGGGGTGTTCAATAATGCGCTCCCAAAATACTTGCGCATCCCGAATGGTCGCGCCCACAATCTGTACACGTAACTGGCGAGCAGTATATTCAACTTCCGGTAATTCTGGCATGCTTTCCTCTGGCTCAGGGTAGGTGTATAGTCTCTAAATGATACAACCAAATTTACCACGGATAGCTTCTGATAACAACCCGTATGTGTCCTGTTATGAACACAGAGGCCCAACAGTGCTATGATGTGAAGAGTAAGAGAGGACCAAAAGGGGACGGAAGCATCGGTAAACTATCTTGACACACAAAAAGCAAGTTGGTTAACTGAGAAAGATTCTGAAAGACTAGCCGATCTCCCATACCCGATATCCCGCGTCAGTATCTTCCACCAACACGTCCTTGGGTTGAAGCAGCAATCTCTGTGCAACCCATAGATCGCCAGCCGCACCAGAAAAATTGCCGATGGTGCCGAGAAGCGTGTAGACCGCCAGCGCAGGCGAGAGCAAGGTAAAGATGATACCCGCAACGGTAATGATCACAAGAGGGGCAAGTCCTACGACAAGGTAATGATTCCGACGAAAAATCTGGTTTTTCGCGCCACAAAAGAGGGCTAGCGGCAACTTCGCGCCAAAGTACGGCCTGCCACCCCAGAAGGCAAAGGCCAGTGCATGGATTCCCTCGTGGAGAAACATTACCAACACATAAATAATGATATTGATGAACAGCCCAAGGAGGATAGCCACCGCTCCAATACTGCCACTAGTAGTATGTGTCTGCACTGCATACGCAACAATATTGAGCACGATAAAGAATAGTGCGCTGATCACAAATAATAGCAAGCTCAAGACGGCAACGCGACGTATCTGTTGCGGCTCCTCCAACAGTTCTAATTCATCACGTTTGCGTAAGTGTCCCGCGTCTATCGCTGCCTGCTGTTCCTGACGCAAGCGGGGATGGAAACGATCAATTAATTGTAATGCCATCAGTTACCTCGTGTTAGCCCATTGGCTCGTATACAATGTTATACTATGTTTTTAACGAGAAGTTGCAAAAGGAGAGCAGCATGAGACGGCGTTGGCAGGCATGGCAATACCTGATCGGCATTTTTGCCGCGTTCTGGGTGCTCTTTGCCACCATACTGATCGTCTCAGAGCTGCCTTTTTACGTCATCACAATTGCGCTCTCCACGACAGGCATGCTTTCACTGCTCATCATTGCTCTAGCTTGGGCTTATCAAAATAATTACTGATGGCAATGAGGCGTCCTCCCAGGACAAACCACACTGGTAGCAGTACCAGTGAAGGCAAAAGTATAACAAACGTGAAGGGAAAGAAAGCAATAAATGAATAAATGGCGAGGGTGAGGGCGACGATCCAACCAATAACGCGCATCGCCCCTTTTGTTTGCCAGGAGACCGAGGCGATCCATAGGGCAGCAGCAATATTGGCTCCATAGCGCAACGCGAGATACGTCAGTTTGTCCACACCATTGAGCTGCATGATATCTGTCGCAATATCAAGCACGAGCCAGCCATAGCCAACCGCCCGCGCCCACGTTGGTGCTGGCAGCACCGCAACGACTGGGAACAGGATGAGATGCTCCGCAACGGCCAGCAACGCGAGCAATTCCGCCCCGATCAATGAACTACTGGTTGTCACATCACGGATAGAGGGAATGAGATAGGTCACGAGGTGGATAGCGAAGAGGATAGCAGCTCCATATGCCGCGTAGATCACTCTTGTCTGCTGAGACGATTTTATTGCATTCATGAATATCACCTCTCGTTTACATTTACAATAGTTGAAAAAGGGTTATTTATCGTGATAAGCGTGTCATGTATCACACCTTACTCGATTATACGCGCTGATTTTTCTAGCATACAAGGGGCATGAGGCTTTTGGAGAGTGTAGCATAGGTAAATGGCGATAGGAAAGAGCAGGAAATTTGCTGAGGTCTATCTTTCCTATTATGTTATACTTGCTCGTAAACAGCTACGACAAAGCGTTTATCGCTTGCTAAGGATATAGTGCATGATTGATATCTGTATGTTGGGAACTTGTGGCATGATGCCGTTACCGGGACGGTGGTTGTCCAGCGCATTGGTGCGTTGCGGATCAACATTGACGCTCTTTGATTGCGGTGAGGGAACACAGATTCCCTGGAAGGCTCTCGGTTGGGGCTTTCGCCAGCTTGGAGCCATCTGCTTCTCACATATGCATGCTGACCATGTCGCGGGTCTGCCAGGCATCCTTTTTATGGTCGCACACGCCGGTCGCACGGAACCATTGGACATTTATGGCCCACAAGGCATGAACTATATTATCGAAGGATTACGGCGTCTCGCCCCTGAACTCCCGTTTCCTGTCATACTTCATGAATACAAAGGGGGCGAACACTTCGCGTTGCCTGGTGGATTGCATGGTACTTGCGCACCCGCCGCTCATGGTATCCCTTGTCTGGCCTATCGTGTTGACCTGGAACGCAAACCAGCATTTCAGGTCGAACGAGCGCAAGCACTCGGCCTGCCGGTACAATTGTGGTCACGTTTACAGCATGGAGAAATGCTGGAATATAACGGCCAGACCATCAAGCCGGAACAGGTACTCGGTGCACCACGACGCGGTATCTCGCTGGTCTACATCACCGATACACGCCCAACCAAAACGCTGAGCGAACTAGCGCACGATGTTGACCTGCTGATCTGTGAGAGCATGTACGATAATCCCGAAGATTTACCGCTGGCCCGCGCCAACGCACATATGCTGGCCGAAGAGTCTGCCGGTATCGCCAAAGCGGCAGACGCACACGCACTGATCCTGACCCATTTCAGCCCTAAGATATACGATACATCCATCGCGGAAAGGGCCGCCCGTCACGTATTCGCTAACACACGAGCGGCTCGTGATGGCATGGTCGTCACCTTGGATTTCTTGGACTAATCGCTTCTGCTTATCCATTAGCAAACACTCTATTCTGACAACAGGAGCATAGCTTTTATATGCATCGACCAAAAGCCACTTTCCTGGATCGCCTGTCCTATGGATTGGCCGCTCTCTTCACCCTGGATAGGCTCCTCAAGCTGATCGCTGCATGGCACTTTTTTCATCGTCCTCTTCCGCCCACACCTCAACCGTGGCCGATAGTCTCACTCTTACAACCAATCACGCGAGGCGCGAGCGACCTGCTCAATGCGCTAAGGGCGCGAACAAAACTGGACTACCCCGCGACCATACAGCACGTTTTGATCTGCGATGCCAGCGATGAAGAATCGCTGACCATCGTCTCCTCATTCCTAAACGAGTTTCCTAGCCTACAAGTGAAGGTTATTTTGGTACCGCCAGAGGATACATTCGATACAACTGCTACAACTGCTACAACTGCTACAACTGCTACATCGGTTGCTACCAAGATCAAAAAGATACAGGCAGCCCTACCCTATGCCACCGGAGAAGTGCTCTGCTTCGTTGATGATGATGTGAGTCTACGTCCACATTCGCTGAACGTACTGCTACCATACTTGTTCCAAGCAGAGGTGGGTGTCGCTTTTGGCTTGCCCTGTTTCACGAACTGGCAAACCGTCTGGTCAAGCCTGGTAAGTGGCCTCATCAACGCCCACATGGTCTTGAGTTTTGTGGCATTAAGCTATCTAACGGACCCATTTCGCATCAATGGGCATATCTTCGCCTTCCGACGCGCTGTTTTTCTAGAGATCGGGGGCTTTGACGGCCTGGAACAGTACATCGACGATGAATACGAGATAGCGCGGCGGGTGAGGATGCACCACTTACGCACCATGCAAACTCCGTTGATCTATGATATAGATAATGCTCTGCCAACGCGAAAGGACTATAGCAAACAATTCAAACGCTGGTTTGTCATGCCACGCCAGGCCATGATGCCTTCGTTGACACCCACTGAACGTGTGGTTGCCAGCATCTCCAGCGTCAGCTTGCCCATTCCAAGCATCATTGCTATGCTCACACTTTTGACGCGTCGGCGTGCAACTATTGTAGCCCTGGGTACTACATTGATGCTCTTTGGCGCGGTCTATGCGTTCTGTGAAAAACAGTATCTCCTACGAACGACTCCTCGCCAGTGCTGGTTGCTGTTGCCCATCGTCGCGCTCTGGTCACCGGTGCAAATTATCTGGACACTGTTATTAAACAACGAGGTGGAGTGGCGCGGTCAACGGCTACGTCTGCTGCGCGGCGGCAAAGTGGAGATCGTGTCATAGAGATTGGAGTAGTGTCGATAGTATGCGCATTGCCATCATTGCCTTTGGTTCGCGGGGAGATGTTCAACCGCACATCGCGCTGGGAACACGGCTGCATGCGGCTGGACACGATGTACGAATTATCACCCACGCAGTCTTTGAAACACAGGTACGCCACCTCGGACTGTACTTCTTTCCAGCAGTTGGCGATCCACAAGCGATAGTCGCGGCTGAATCCGGGCAAGATTGGTTGGGCAGTGGCAACAATTCTCTGCTCTTCTTCCAACGCTTTACACGCATCGCGGAACCATTGATCCAGCAAGCTATGCTTGACTGCTGGCAGGGTTGTCAGGATGTAGAGGCCATCGTCTGCTCCCCACTGGCAATCTGCACGGCTCCATCCATCGCCGAAAAGCTGGCCATCCCCTATTGGATTGGCGCGGGGCAACCTCTGACCCCCACAACAGCCTTTGCCAGTCCATTTTTTCCGGTGGCCCCACTACCATTCTCCTGGTTTAGCAGCCACTATAATCAACTTACGCATACGCTTTCCGCACGCATTTTCTGGCGACTTATAGGGCCAATTGTCAACACTGCACGTCATGCAGTGTTACACTTACCTCCGCTAAGCGGAAACTGGCTATACGAAAACTTAGCGCGACAACGCTTCCGCATCCTCTATTATTACAGTCCCGCGGTCTTGCCGCAGCCCTCGGATTGGCAGCACAATAACCATGTCACTGGCTACTGGTTCCTGGATGACAAGACCGAGTGGCAACCATCGGCCAGGCTGCTAGATTTTCTGGCGCCTGGTCCCGCCCCTGTGTATGTTGGCTTTGGCAGTATGCAGACACGCAACCCTGGCCACATGACGGAGATCGTGCTAAAGGCATTGCAGATCTCCGGGCAGCGCGGCATCTTGCTCACGGGCGGAGGTGGACTCAGTCAAAACGATTTGCCAGATGAGGTCTTCCAGATTGAATTCGCTCCCCATGATTGGCTATTCCCACGTATGGCCGCGGTAGTGCATCATGGTGGTGCTGGCACCATGGCGGCGAGCCTGCGGGCCGGTGTCCCCTCCATCATGATCCCTTTCTTTGGCGATCAACCTTTCTGGGGTCGACGCTTCTTCGAGATGGGTATTATATCTGAACCTATTCCACGAAAACGCCTTACAGCAGAGCGATTGGCTACAGCCATCAACGTCGCTGTCAATGACATAGATTTGCGTTCCCGCGTGGTTGCTTTGAGTGCGCGTATTCGCGCCGAAGATGGGCTAGAGAAAGCGGTCAGCATTTTACAGCAGCAGCCATAAGCTTCCTTTTCTCCTATGTTCTATATGAGCGCATCTATTTACTTGTAAGGCAACAAAAAAAAGATTATGCTGCATATATTCGATGAAAGGTTGGGTTTTTATACAAAGAGGGTGGAAAGATGCATGATCGAGTAGGGCAGCAATTTGGCAACTATCGACTCTTACGCTGTTTGGGACAGGGAGGATTCGCCCAGGTCTATCTTGGCGAGCATGTGTATCTCCAGACGCAAGCCGCTATTAAGATACTCCATATGCGGCTAGCACAGAGCGAACTGAAAGGTTTTCTCCAGGAAGCACGCGTCATTGCGCATGTGGCCCACCCTCATATTATTCAAGTCATAGATTTTGGCCTGGAAGGCAGTATTCCTTATCTCGTCATGCAGTATGCTCAGCAAGGCTCCTTGCGCCAACATCATCCATTCGGCTCCATTGTCCCTCTGTCCAGTATTGTTACCTACATCCAGGCCGTTGCCTCGGCCCTGCAACACGCCCATACGCAACACCTGATCCATCGTGATGTGAAGCCTGAAAACATGCTCCTGGACAAACAGCGCGAGCTATTGCTCAGCGACTTCGGTGTCGCGGTCATGACACGGGATGCCAGCAAGGCGCAGCAGGAATCGGGTGGCACTATTGCATATATGGCTCCAGAGCAGATCAACGGTCTCGTCAGTCCCGCCAGTGACCAATATGCCCTTGGTGTGGTTGTCTATGAATGGCTTTGTGGGAAACGTCCCTTTAACGGCACGATTGAAGAGATTGTGCAACAACATCTGCACACTTCTCCACTCAGCCCGTGCGTGTACTTGCCAACCCTATCGCCAGCCGTTGAACAGGTAGTACTCAAAGCATTGGCGAAAGAGCCACAGCACCGCTTCGCTAGCATAGCGGACTTTGCAGCAGCACTCGCGCACGCCAGCCAGGCGCAAGAAATAGGGAGTTATGCGCTGGCTTCCACAGCCCCCTTCGTCACAGATCACGTTGCAGTGGAGCAGACATCAGTAAGCATTTCTCATCCGCCAGCCTTGTCTATAGCGACACCTGTGCGAAGTCTTCCCTATCGCCGCAATCCCTTCTTCACCGGTCGCGAGGAGGTGTTACAGACGCTTTACAGCAGACTTCACGAGGGCGATACTTTGTCGTGGACATATCCGCAAGCGATCAGCGGATTGGGCGGCATTGGCAAGACCCAAACGGCCATCGAGTATGCCTATCGCTACCATGCTGACTATGCGACTATTTTATGGGCCAGGGCCGAAACCTATGAAACATTGCGCTCAGATTTCTTGAACTTTGCTTACCTGCTCAATCTATCTGAACAGGATGAACAGGACCAGGAGCGTGTGATCGAAGCCGTCAAACACTGGCTGGAGGAGCATACCCATTGGTTACTCATCCTCGATAATGTCGAAGATTTGACCATGGTCAACAGTTTCATTCCAGTTGCCAGCAGAGGACATAGTATTCTCACCACTCGCATACAGGCAACAGGTAACATTGCTCGTTGTATTGATCTTGAAAAGCTAGAGCCAGGTGATGCCACGCTCTTTCTCTTGCGTAGAGCAGGCATTATTCAGCGTGACGCTCCCTTAGAAGATGCTTCCAGTGCCGACTCCATCGAGGCCAGGGATATCGCACAGGCAATGGATGGACTGCCTCTGGCACTCGATCAGGCAGGGGCTTATATTGAAGAGACCGGTTGCGGCTTGTACGATTATTTAGACCGCTATCGCGGACAGCGCGGTACATTGCTTCATCTGCGCGGTGAAGCTACCGACACCCATCCCGAACCTGTTGCCACAACATGGCTACTCTCTTTCGAAAAGGTTGAACAGGCACATCCCGCGGCAGCCGAACTCCTACGCTTCTGCGCATTTCTGCATCCCGATGAAATTCTTGAAGAACTTATTATCGATGGCGCACCGGTACTTGGCCCTCTATTAGCGCGAGCGGCCTCCGATCCTTATACATTGGATGCTGCATTAGCCATGCTCCGCAAGTTCTCGCTGGTGCGCCGCAATGCTCAACGGAAGACGCTGACCATCCATCGGCTGGTGCAAGCAATACTCAGAGACCGCATGGATGAACAGGCACAACGTTTGTGGGCCGAACGCGTTGTGCGAGCCGTCAATCTCACGTTTCCTAAAGGAGACCAGGCTGATACCTGGCCGCATTGCCAACGTTGTCTGCCACAGGTGTATGTCTGCGTGACTTTGATGGCACAATGGCACATGACCTTTGCAGAAGCGGCACGATTACTCGATCAAGCGGGCTTATATTTATTGGAACAGGCACAATATACACAAGCTCGCTATCTGTTGCGCAAAGCTCTCACCATACGGGAACAGGTTCCGACAGCGGAACACCTGGATATGGCTGAGACGATGAATTACCTGGCGGGTACCTACCTCTATCAGGGCATGTATGCGCAAGCGGAAACATTGTTCATACAAGTGCTTGCCACGCGGGAACATATACAGGGACCAGCACATCCTGACGTGGCTATCGAGCTGAACAATCTGGCCTTGCTTTACCAGAAACAAGGGAAATACACCCAGGCAGAACCTCTCTTCTTGCGAGCACTGACCATCTGGGAACAGGCACAAGGAACGGAGGAGGAGATGGGAGTGGAACATCCCGATGTAGCTCGCACCCTTAACAATCTGGCGTTCCTCTATCAGATGCAACATAAATTTGTGCAAGCAGAGTCGCTCTACCTGCGTGCATTGACCATCTGGGAACACATCCATGGGCTGGCACACCCTGATGTAGCCGTTAGTCTCAACAACCTGGCCAAGCTCTATCATCAGCTGGGAAAATATTCGCAGGCCAAACCACTCTTCCAGCGCGTCCTGGAGATTCGCGAAACAACCCTGGGGCCAGAACACCCAGCCGTTGCCCATAGTCTTACCTACCTGGCAAAACTCTATCAGCAACAGTGGAAATATACGGAAGCGGAATTGTTGTTTAAGCACGCGCTACAACTGCGTAAACATGCTCTTGGGCCAGAACATCCTGAAGTCGCTCAGAGCCTCAATGACCTGGGAAGATTGTACACTACGCTCGGCAAATTTACCTCCGCTGAGCCATTATTCCAACAAGCTCTCCATATTTTTGAGCAGACCTTAGAGCCAGAACATCTCGATGTAGCAAATACACTCAAAAACTACGCACTCCTCCTATCTGCCATGCAGAGAAAAGACGAGGCAGTGCAGTTAGTAATACGGATTAAAGCCATTCAGGTCAAACACGCCCCACAGCTGCTACAACACGCCTGAGAGCAGGTGAAGGACCTGATGTCCACAACAAGGGTGTATGAATGGTGTGGAGGGGCCGATACATCGGCTCCTCCACTGCTTAGAGCAGGATGCCTAATTGAATGTCCAATGGAATATCCATGCCACATGATCCCACGTAGCATTTTCCAGCGAGAAAAGCTCCTCCTGTTGTTGCCTCAGGTGGCATGACAAGAATTGGGAATGCTGCCATGATCGCTAACATTGGGATGAGAAGAAATGTGTATCGCAAGCGTTTGTTTGCTTTTGGTATCATAAGCATATACCTCCAAACAGGGTGTATGGAGGAGTCAACACTTGTGCGAGAGGACGTCAATCATCTGCACATGCTTGACTCCTTCCTGTTCTCTTTAGATAGATAATCTCCAAGGGCAGTGCGGATAGAGCGCAATTCTTTGCTCGATCACCTCCTTTCTCGCGATGGCAACCGAGTAGATAGAAGAGTAACGATCTACTCTTCTATCTACTATTCGGCATACAAGCTGATTTCTGAAGAGTCTAATGTGCCTCTTTGGCACAAAAGGGTGCAGTGAAGCAATGCTATCGCTTCACTGCACCCTTTTGTGCTGATGAAAAGACGGTAAGGTGAGTACATGCGCTCACCTTACCGTCTTTTCAGCGCAATATACAGAATATATGGTGCGAAAATTCAAAATGATCTGGTATAAAACAACTAGCTGGCCTCAGACAGATTTTCTCTAACCCTTGGCGGTACCTGGCTCGCCTCTTCCTGCTCCACGTCGCTGCTACTCTCAACAAGCTGCAAGTGGGGCTTATTCAAGGCAAGGTCAAAGAAAGAGAGCACTTTCTTTGTATAGGCTATACGATCCTCGAAGTAGGCGCCGCAGTGATCCGCCGCAGGCAAGAACCACAATTCCTTCGGCTCATTGGCTGCATTGAACAGCAATGTAGCATCCCGTGGATCAACGATGGTATCCCGCCCCCCGTGGATCAACAAAATTGGACGCGGAGAGATCGCACCGATATCGCGCATTGGCTGCACCTGGTTAAAGTGATATTTAGCACGCCACCACATCAAGTTGTCCGCTAACCAGACGAACGGTACTGCCGGCAGGTGAACAGCACGCCGAATATTGTAATCGATCGCGCTCCAATGCGTTGCAAACGCACTATCCGCTACGAGTGCCTCAATATCCTTGTCACGGGCGGCACACATGATAGCGATAGCCGCTCCCATCGAGTAGGCCAACACCCCCAAACGTGTCTGTGGTGCGCGTTCCTTCACATACGCCAACGCGCCCAGAAAGTCATTCATCTCGCGATAGCCCAGTGTCAACGTGGTTTTAACGGCTGAGCCATGCCCATAATAATCAAAGATCAGGACATTATGGCCATCTTTCCAAAGCAGCTTGCTGATACCAAGCAGATCAGACTTGCGTGAGCGATAGCCGGGGCAAACGAGGATTGTTGTCGTTGCTTCTGGATGAGAGGCAAACCAGCCGCTTACCTTGTAGTCGCCTTGAATAGGTGAAAATGTGATGTTTTCAGCGGGAAGATCAAGTTCATAAGGGCTAAAGGTGTACTCATCAAAGACGCCACGCTTGTTCGGGCGTGTTACTTGCTCTACAACATACAAAGCTACAGCAAACATTGCCCCTACTACTCCGATGCCTCCACCTAAACTACTCAGCACAACTTGTTTCAGTGACGGTCGAAAAAGTCGAATATGTGAAAACACAATGGCAGCCAACCTTTCTAGTTGATGATTGGCGTAACAGAACGCTTTCTCTAACTAAAGTATACAACGTTTTACAGCAGGTTTTTATGCCTATATCTCTTACACGTTGCACAAGTAGCACAAGTATATGGAATAAGTATACAATATTCTGCACCGTTACAAAGAAGTTGATAATTCCTCTTCGCTTGAGCGAATGAACGAGCAGAAAGCCTGAGCTGCTCGTGAAAGTTGTTTATCTACGCGCTGTACGATGCTTAGTTCGGGACGTAAATCCAGACCGTCGATAGGCACACGAATGAGATCACCTGAAACTAACTCGCGTTGCACAGCAAGGGCGGAGACAATTGCCGCTCCTAACCCACTCATTACCATCTGTTTAATCGCCTCGTTATCCGGTACGGTGAGCAGTGGACGCACCTGTACAGCATGTTGGGAGAGGGCATGCTCAATGACCTCGCGAATACCGCTGCCTTGCTCACGCAGTAGGAGAGCTTCCTCGCGCAAACTTTCTGGCGACAATGATGATACCTTACTCCAACGATGGCTGGGCGCGACTATCAGCACGAGATTATCATGGGCAAACACTTCCACCTTAAGGCCTACAGGTAAAGTGGCCGCCTCGCCTTCGACGAGGCCAATATCCAGATTCCAGTCCAAAGTTTGCTCGATGATCTCACTGGAATTGAGAATAGACATGCGTAAGCTGACCTGTGGATAGCGAGCATGAAAACGCGCTATAATTGGCGGCAACAAATAAACACCAGTCGTGGTACTGGCAGCAAGTGTGATTTCACCCGCGTCCACATCGCGCAAAGCAGCCAAAGCATCTTCCATCTCGCGTTCAAAAGCGAACAGGCGACGAGCATAGCCCTGTAACACTCGTCCAGCGTGTGTGAGCACAATCCGTCTTCCATGCCGCTCGATAAGTTCCAGTCCTACCTCTTGTTCCAGGTGTTGAATAGTTTTTGTGACCGCTGGTTGACTGAGAACAAGTTCCTCGGATGCATGTGTGATGTGCTCGTACTCAGCCACCTTCAGAAACACGCGTAAATATTGCAGATTCATAGGTTCCTCCTCAATAGTTTACCCAGATAGCTTATGCTTTAACGTTATGCATTTGATAGAAATCATGTATTGTAATTATAACAAACCACGCATATAATTACTAGTAGTGAAACTACTGTTACATTAACCCGGAAGTCAGCACAACGTCTTCAAAAAGAGGCCAATTGTCGGCTTAGACAACAGAAGGTGGGTACACAATGTAGTGTACCCACCTTCTGTTCAACAAAACGCTCTACAAGAAAACGTAGTTAGTTAACAACCGAATTGTTTACGGTATGGACTTGAGCAGGCTATTGGCCTGTTGAATCAAATGTTGCGCCTGTGAAACATTGATTGGTTGACCGTTAAACTCCGCGGCATTGATCATCGCCGACATGCTAGCGGCAATACTGTTGCGTAGCGCAGTGATGCTACTGAGCTGATTTTCAATCTGGTTGTACTCTTTGTCGCCAGATGTATTGCTCGCCAGACCGGTGGTAGAATAGTGCAAGCTTTTCAGCCCCAGTTCTCCTACGGGAGCATTGATTTGTTTGTAGGCTTGCACCAATTGCAACAACGTTTGCGGGTGTACGAGCATAGATTGCGGCAACGCCCAGTTATAGATGGCCTCGAAGATCACACGACCATCGGAAACATAATCGTCCTTGAGGCCGAGCAATGCCAGCATGGTTGAGCGAATATCGGTATGGTCTGTCCAGATGGCATTCGTGACGCCCAGGTTTTTCACGCCAGGGCCAACGATACCAAGCCAGGTGGTATTGATGTCTGGCGAGACATCTCCATGATTCCAGGCAAAGGCCGCTTCTTCGGTGACACAAGCGGAATTACAGTTGGGTGCGCCCGCGAACAAGAAGTAGTTAGGATCGGCAAACATGGTAAAGGTGGGAGTTCGCGCCGGGTCTACCGTTATCATATGCAGTAGTTTCATCTCTACCGGGTCGGCCAAATACTTGGCCAACACATCAGTTTTACCCGTTAGCGGATTCACCGCCGTTAACTTCGCTGTACCACGTTCAAAGGCTCGTGTCACAGTCGCATTGCGAGCCGGGTTGCCAGTGATGTAGACGGTAGGAGCGGCGTCTGCATGAACATTGAACGGGGTCGTGATGCCCTGTTGCGTTGCCAGCAGACCGGTCATGTTACCGTTAATTTCACCGATCTGACTATAGGTACAGGGTACAGTAACACCATCACAATTCGCGGGGCTAGGAGTTCCACCAACAAAGTGGTCGCCCTCGTCAGCCGTAAAGACGAAAAGTGTGTTGCTCTGGTTAATGCCATCAGATGCCAGACGCGTGAAGAACTTGCCAAAGGCATCATTATATGACTGGAGTGCCGAGACATATTGCGCCTGACCAGGGCCGTATGCACCACTGCCGCTGTGGTTATCGTGGGCATCAGAGATATAGGCATAGGTAACAGGCACGCCATGTTCCTGCATAGCCGCGACATACGAGAGCGAGACTGCCGGAGTCATGCCGTCGAAACCGGGGAAGCCAACATTGCCACTGGAGTCCTGAATCACATTGCCGTTCAGGTCCTTCAATGGGGCATTCGGGCTGATCTGCGGCGCGACATACTTGTGACCAAAGAGACCCATGTAGCCATTGTAGCCATGTGGTTCATTGGGCAAGACATCTGCTTGGCCGGTGTTGGCGGAAGAACACAGCATATTATTCAATGCGCAGTGAATACCAATACCAACGAAGTCAGCCGAAGCCAGCGTCGCATTGCTCTTAGCTTCCTGCTCCTGCGATGAGTTCTGACCAAAGACTGTTCCAACATCGACAGCAGTATTTTCGAGGATGGTATTCGCGGTTGCTACAGCACCGACATTACAACCGGCACGAGTGTACGGTACCCACGGTGCAGGCGTATTTTTCCCACCGGTGGTAATCATGTTGTAGCTAGTATCGGTGGGTGTTGCTGTAGTTGGATCAAAAATAGGCGAGTTCCAATAGGCAAAGGACACACCGAGATTGCTTGTGCCATCGGGATTAAAGTACCGGAAGCTATTGCTCACCGGCACGCCGTGGCGATCGGGATAGACACCTGTGATAGATGTTAAAATATCCGTCGCGGTATGGGCAATCAGCGGGGTATGATGATTGGATAGTAACGTTCCGTTGCCCTTGATAAAGTTGAGCAGATTAGGCATCTGTTCCAGGTCTGACGGAACATTGGGATTGTCGCGTGTGAAGTGCGTGTTGTCGAACTGGATGTAGATCACATGCTTGATATTGCCTTGCGCAGATTTGATCTGGCAACTACCACCACCCGACGCATAAGCAGTTACCTGAGCATGCGTCGTCAACACACCGCCCATAAACAACATCGTCACTAAGAACATTGATACTGAAAGTACACGACCAAGAGGTTGACGCCAGAGCCGCAAGAATTGAGCCATGCTTTCTCCTCCTTGAAAACGGGCCTTTGGGAAAGGCTATCTTTCTACGTATACATTGGGCATCCATTAAGGAATTATGCAACAGTAGTGGGAGTATTAGCAAGGATATATGGAAGTTAGGATTTCCACATGAATGGTTAGTCAATCACAGATTCAAAACCAGCGTCGTTCCAGGCATCCATCCCGCCCACAACATTGAGCAGGGTACTAAAGCTATGGCGCTGTAGGATGGCACAGGCCACGGTACTGCGCTGTCCACTGGCACAGAGGACGGCCATGGGATGAGCACTATCCAGTTCCGAGATGTGCTGTTCGATAAAGTAAAAGGGAATATGGGTTGCGCCCTTAATATGCCCCTCGTCCCATTCGCCCTGGTCACGCACATCCAGGATATGGAGTGAATGATGGAGTGAATGGAGTGCCTCGACCGTCACCTGTTCAAGGACTTGCACGGGCAGATCAGCCTCTTGCCACGCAGCCATGCCACCGTCCAGGTACCCTACAACCTGATCAAAGCCCACCACAGAGAGTTGGGCGATAGCTTCGCGTAGATCGCGTTCATCTTTAACCACCAGCAAAAGACGAGTTTCGGGCGAGGTCACAAAGCCAACACGAGTGGCAAACGCGGAACCACGCAAGTAGACATGCAACGCCACTGGAATATGTCCCTCGCTAAATTGGTGCGGAGTGCGCGTATCTATCACTTGCGCCCCGCTCTCCATTTCGCGTTGAAAAGTGCGTGCGTCCAGAGATAATGGCTCCAGTGGCGCCGACTGGTGAGCGTAGTCACCGCGATTGCGTTCGACGATGGTGTACATATTGGGAGGACGTTGCGGTAAGTTCTGATTCATGTCGCTAATAAAGGTGGCGCGTGGACGCGGTGTTATAGCGGGATTGTGCTTGCGTTCAAAGCCAATGGTAGAGGTGGTCTTGGCGTTCATGCCGCGCCCACAGAGCGAACCGGCCACATGAGCAGGATACACCTCAACGCCATCTTCGAGCTTCAACAGGCGATCAAAGATGCTACCGTACAAGGCATCGGCCCCCTCTTCACCGGCTACCGCAAGGTCAGGGCGAGCTACGTCGCCGATGAACAGAGAATCGCCTGTCAGCACCAGCCAGGGGTCGTCGCTGCGGCTGGTATCCGAGACAGCCAGTGCGATATGCTCTGGCCGATGGCCAGGGGTATGGATCACGCGCAGCTTGGCGACGCCGAAGCGCAATTCATCGCCATCTTTCAGGTTCTGATGGGGATATTCAGCTTGTGCCAGTTCATGCACATAGATCGTCGCGCCGGTACGCCTGGCAATCTCACCGTGACCGGAAATGTGGTCGGCGTGGTTATGCGTCTCGATAATCGCGGTCACACGCACTTCCTTGGCGGCAGTAAGTTCCAGAATATCGTCAACCATATCTAAACGAGGATCAACTACAGCACATACACCCGCGTTGGTGCAGCCAACAATATAGCTGGCACAACCCAAGTCTTCTTTGACCAGTTGTTTGAAGTACATTGCAATTCTCCTGCCTGACTCACCTGTCTCTAGTTTACCAATTTTGCCAATAGATCAACCTGGTTCAGGTCTGGAATAGTAGGCCAGAACACCATCTCATCAATGCCGATAGCACGAAAAGATGCCATCGCTTGTTGAATGGCTTCAGGCGTCGTTGGAATGGCATTCGCCATGAAGTCGGCCCGTGGCCCCATGAAGGCATAATAGTCGCGGATATAGATACCGCCGCGTTCCCGTGCATCGGGACCAAGCGCGAAATACATACAGCCTACGAAACGTGGCTTGCCACTGCGGCCCGCGGACTGCCAGGACTCTTCGGCTATGCTGTAAAACTGTTGTGCCACTTTTGGATCACCCGAACCTCCCAGGATGATGCCATCGCCCCAACGCCCAACACGACGGATGGCCGTCGGTGAATACCCCCCGATCAATACCTCGGGGCCACCTTGACGGGCAGGAACAGGCCCAATTGGCCCGGTATCACTATCCACTGGTTCGCCCGACCAGATACGTCTCATCAGCGTCAACTGCTCTTCAAAATGCTTGCCTCGATTATGGAACGAAGCGGGGGCAGCACGATAATCGTCCTCTCTCCCGCCAACACCCATACCCAGCGTGAGGCGACCGCCAGATAGGTTATCCAACGTGGCCGCCTCTTTCGCGAGCAGGCCAGCGTTACGCAGTGGCACAATCATCACCGTCGTCATGAGTCGAATACGCTGCGTCGCACCGGCGACCACCGCCAGGGTTGTAAACGCCTCTAAGTTGGAATAGATCAACCGATCTATGATGCCAAGGCTGGAAAATGGCCCTGCATCCGCCTGTTTAGCCCAGTCAAAGATTAACTCACGCTTCACCCCCGGAATTGACGCCGGGAGACCAATACCAATATTCATAATATCCTCTTCTGTTTGTAGGCAACGGATTAAGAAGACCGCTCCTTGACATGAAATGCACTCGCGGCTGGACGATAGGCTGTAGCATTCACCGTAACACCAACCGTTGTCCCATCATGCATTATTTTACCACCCTGTCATCAATTTGCGTACACCGTATGCTTTAGCCTTCACTGCTCCTCTGGCTATATCCAAGCAAGCGTTCTTTTTCTAGCTCAGCCCCATTCTGTAACCAATCAATCGGCTTCTCTTCGCTTTTACAGGGGTTGACCCACGCTACTGACCCCAATACACGTAGTTTGGGGGCTGTTTCATGGAAACAACCTCTCACCGTCTCATCTAACGAGATCACAACTTTATCTGACTGCAATGCAGCTTCAACAAGGTGTATATCTTTGAGCATAGCATCACGTTTTTTCTCGTTCGTCGTCGCTCGCTCTATCTTACCGCGCAGTTCTTCATCAGGTGGCGCATCTATGTGACATACTCTCCTTCGCGCATACATGGAGCCAAGCCAGATTTTGCTGAACTTCGATCGATGCTTATGCCATTCTTCACTAATCGCTTCAGTAGATACAACGTTGTGTTTGCTAGTTCGAACAGCAGTTAGAAAATCGCGACAACCCTTTGACCTTTCATCCTGTGCATCTACACCACCCGCAGAACGTGCGATATCGGTGTCAATGACAAGGCATTTTCCACCTTGCGTCACCTTATTTTCCCCTCAAACGAGCTTCCGCAGCATCCAAATAGCGACTTTCTGCGTCCAAAGTAATAGTATCGAAGTCTTCCGGCCACTCACCAAAAGCTCCAGTTTCATCCAGGTCAGCACTAGTAATCTCTGTTGAACCATCTTCACGCAGCGTAAACCAATGGAGTTTGACCAGTTCTGGAGCGAGTTTCCCTTCCGCTACTAATGTCTGAACTCCACGCAAGAGTAGAGAACTATGCGTTTCCACGACCAACCGCTTTCCTTGGGAAGCTGCATCCGCTAATACTTCAGCCATCGCCGCTTGCGCTCGTGGATGCAAATGAATTTCCGGTTGTTCCAGGTAAATCAGTTGACCATCATCGGCAGCATGAAGGGCTACAATGACAGGGAGTGTCTGCGATATGCCTAGCCCAACATCCGCAATACTGACCATATCCTCAATACCATCCTTGCTATTACCTGGCAAGCGATTGACCTGTAGTTCTACCTGTGTATCATCAATAGCCTTGGCCACAACTTTTCCAGCCAAACCAAGTCTTGCAAGGTCATGATTCGTCTTTTCAAGTTTATCCCACGTCCCTTCAACCTGCCACTGTCCAATCACACTTGCTACATAGTTTTCAAAAGTACCTGGAAATTCAGGACTGACGGCAGTAATGGGATACGTCCTTTCTGGATTCCCCCTTAGACCCGGTAAATGTATCATCTGACGAATGTAATAGCCTACAATTCGCTCACCTGGCATCGGTACTGTAAGTGTAAAAATAGCATAATCTTCTTGAGTTAAATCAGTTTGCCTACTCATCGTTAGAAAACAGCGATTACGTATAAGCGTAACATCAGACATATGATTCTCAAACGGTCCAGTCGCAACCACAGCAGAAAATGCTGTTAGCAGCTCATTTCGTGGCATCCCTTCATAGAGGCGATACTGTCCTTTGTCAAATTGATAGGTTGTCTCCTCTACATCAAATCCCTTTTTCTCGCTCTTTTTGAAATGAGTAGCCACTGAAGCTCGGTCACCAACTTCGATGCCGACATGAAAACCTTCCAAAGTTTTTCCGCCTAAGGTGCGAGATAACGGTTGATCTACTGAAGTAAAGCGTACATTGGGACCGTTAAGCAGGAGCGCACCGGGGTCATAGGTAGCTTCCAACGTTTGTTTGAGTAGGAGTAACGGTTGCATAATGCTAGATTTGCCTGAACTATTTGCGCCAGCAAGGACAGTCAATGGTCGTATTTCAATGCTCTGTTCCTGGTTTATGGACTTGAAACCGCCAACAGTTAAGCGAGTAATGCCTTCACTGCTTTTTGCTGTAGTTTGTCTTTTCGGCTTTTGTTCAGTCATGATCGCCTATCCTCTCTGCCGCGCACAAGAGCATCTCCGAACGTTGTCACTTTCAATTCTATCACGACACTACGATTCATCGCTCAGCCCAGGTGAAGCAATTTTATTTCTTCGCGCCCAGGGCAACCCCTCACTGATAGCGTTACGAGCAGCCATATCGAAACCGTACCAATCGGCGACAACACCATCTACTTGCTGTTGCAAAGCTACGAATGTATCCCAACCAGCCTGAGCTTGTTGGCAAATAGCGGTATAGGCATCCAACCATGCCTTCGCGGCTACGATATCGGGTAGTTGCCAATGCTGGGCCTGTGTCCAGGTCTCGTTCTCGCGCTCTGGCTCGTGCAAAAACAGCTCCAACACCTGTGCAAAAGCGGCAGCGTTGGGGTTGGTAGCGGCAACGATACTCACAATCATCGTGCGTCCACGCAGTGCGCGTATGCGTCCATTGGCTGCCCCATTATTCTTTACCTCGCCGCGCCCTACGAGAGCCTGGATCGTGAGTTTGGGCAAACGGCTGGCAGCCAGCACCGCCGATGACGGCACATAGACAGTGCCACCATCGAAGCGTGGCAGTTTGGCCTGATATTTCGCGACAAAAGCATTTTCTAGATTGGCTCGCTCTTGCAGGAGAGCATTCGCCAGGCTAGCTAACGCTGTGACGGGAAACGTCCGCGGATCAGGAATAGGCATACGCCCCAGATCATCCTTACCAACATGGTTATTCGTGGAAAACAGATTAATCAGGTAGGCCGTCGTTTTACTATTGATGAGCGCAAGCAGTGCCTTCCCCAATTCCTCCGCAGCCCCTTCTTTCAATGACATACGCCAAAGCTCATGGGTGAAGGCAACAGGTTTTCCTGGCTTCCGCTCAAACCAGGTGGCAAGCAACCGCTCTCTCGTGTTTAGACGCGCTACCTCTCGCAGTACAATACCTGTTTCATTACCAGTAAATGCCCTGATTTGCTCCAAGGTTTGAGAGGCACGCACTACATCGCTTGTGACTGCTGGCAAAGATGTATCAGTTGGTAAAGGTTTGGCCCAAGCAGAGGGCGCGAATGGTAATAAGGTATACGCTTTGATATCCTCACCTTTGTACAGGGCAACATCTCCATTTTCGAAGCTTCCCTTCCTGGCTCCTAACCGCAATGGATTGACAATGGTTGCATTCACATCTCCCTGTTTTCGATCAAATGTATCGTCCAAGAGTGTCCCTAATTGTGTGGTGAGGTTGGTGCTGACTTGACTGGCATGACGCCAAATATCCACGCTGGTCTGGCTCTGTGCCACCAGCCAGTTTCCCTGCCAGATATGATTGTATGGGGCTGCGGCAAGGACAGTTTCTCGTGCTGCACTAAATTGGGCCGCTCTAGCCTCCGCAATTGTATTGCCACCACTGACCACTATGTCAGCAGGGGCTAGCGTATGATTCACGCGTAGAATGCCCACTGCCTGATCAACGCCGGGGAAGAGGATATCGCCCCGATAAAAGCGTACCACTGCTGCTGGAGTGAACGGTAGCGTTGTCAATAACTTTCGCGCTGCCCTGGCACTCTTATCTCCAAAAATGGTCAGGGGTATAATAAAGATCATCTGTCCATACTCGGCCAGGTAATACATACCTAGCCGCAAAAACAGCAAATAGAGGTTGGTATCACCCGCGAGAATTGCTTTGTAAAACTCGGCATGTCGAAAGCGATCCACATTCATATATTCTTGCTTGCTACTAACATAGGGTGGATTGGAGATAATGTAAAAGAAGCCATCGGTGTAGATATCGAATTTGGCCTTGATTGGGTGTGCTTCATCGACAATGCGGTCACTCAGACGGTCTGGCACAAAAATACTCTGCATTGTTCCTGTAACAGCAGAGCTATCCAGCACTTCGCGTGGCAGGTCCAGACTGTCCGTGTTATAAATATGGAAGCGATCAACGGGTAAGACATCCCCCGCTTGCTGCAACACCTGGAAATCGTCCAGGCCCTGGATCAACAAATTCATCTCGGCCAGATAGCAAGCAAATGGGTTTAACTCCATGCCAAAAAAGTACGTGGTGAGATCATCGAGGTAACGCCGGGCCAATTGGCGATGCAGTTCAGGTCTCGCGGAAATAGTATCCTCATCATCCAGTAAAGCATGAAGATTACAAAAGTAGGTCACGAGCGCACGACGATAGCGACGAGCAGCATGGACAAGAAAGCTGCCACTGCCGCTCGCCGGGTCGAGAATACGCCGACCAAGGATTTGTGGGCCAGTATATTCCAGCAAGTCGAGCATATATTCCACGACATCCTGTCGCGTTAAGAAATGGCCTTTACGGTTACGAGCATTGCGATCAATATACTCTTCATATGTAAAACCGATCAGGTCGCTGTGTATGCTCTGGAAATTGTAGCGGCACAAGAATTCCAGGGTTTCTAGAAACAAAAAATCTTCAGGATTGAACCAGTCAAAAATAGCTTGCTGAAAGAAATGGATGTAGTAGTGGCTGGCTTTACGCGCCAGGATATTACAATAGCTTTCGTTCAAAATACCAATGCTATCGAGTTCCTTGAAGTGCCGCTTGACATAGTCGCTCCAATCGCGAAAGCCGCCATTGCTCATGAAGCGTGGGCGTAAGATACCCTTGTCCTCTAACACACGAACAAGCAATAACCGTACAAAGAACACATACGCCACCTGCTCAGCAAACACTTCGGGGTGCATATCTTCCAGATCACTTTGCCGCTCACTCCACACATCATACGCCTCGGCGATACCAAACAGTTCTGTCGCCTTGAAGCGTTGTCCCAGCAACGCGCTATTGATATGGATAGCGCGTCCTAGCCAGATCTCGAAATGGACATTCATAGAAGCTCGCAACTTGCCACCAGCCACTGTGCGCTCGATAGTTTGCTTGACTTTGTGGATATCGTGTAAGGTCATTTCCCCTAATTGAGGAGTGAGTTTCTCTATCTCAGCCAACACTCGCTGGCTGATGATATCAAGTCCACTGGCACTAAAATTGATTTTGCCAATAAATTCATCGCGTGCATGCTCCCATTCCTTGCGTAAGTTTGCCTCCTCTCGCACCAATTGGTCACGGCGATCAATGGCCTCCCGAATCTGTGCTAACGCGGCCAGACGCAAATGATCTAACGAAAGACGACTCCCATCAATGAATTGTTGCATGGCATGGGGATTGTCAAGTGGTGCCGACTGCTGCTCAAATACGCGCTCGTCAACACAAATGTTAGCAATGAGTTGATTAAACTGAAGAAAACGTTCTTTCCCAAAAAGCAAACGGAAAAGGGCTAGATTGGTAGCCTGGGTTTTCTGTTCAGCACCGAGGAGCTTTTCTATGGAGACATCAGCTAAAATTTCATACTTAAACGAGTCTCCCGCGAGAAAGCGCACGGCAAAAAACCGTCGCATGTTGCACCAGATGGCATATCCCGCTGTACCAATACAATAGCGGTACATCTGTAAAAGATGGTCATCGTCAAGCTCAAGCGTGCTATTTTTATCTTCCCAAATAAACGCTGTCCCCACTGATGCAAGAATTTTATAATCTGGCCGCTGTGCTTTCTGCCCTGCTTGCGGCTCGTTATAATGCCAGGATGTCTCGTCGAATCCCAACCATTCGAGTGTGTAACGGGCAAAGCGTAGATCAACGGCATCTGCCTCATCGTTACTCCGTTCGGCGGCGGGTAAAGACAGGTATGTTTGATAGTCCAGTGATTGACCATTTTTGCTGATCGAAAAGCGATCAATCACCATTTTTCGAAAAGTGGCTACTACCAGCGTTGGTTCATAATTATCCGTCTTAACTTGCAGATTATGCATTTGAAACTCCGTCGCTATCACCCACTACATAGGGAAGCTGCTGTAGGCGGTAAGCAGTCCTAAAATGTTCTCTGAGATTGTATCATGGAAGCCATCCACTGCATAGATTATCCAGTAGCCCATTGTCCGCAATGAGTTTTTTGTCGCATGAACATTCTGATAGACAACTTACGTTACAAATGTAATTCTCTTTCGTTTGTATATATGTGGAACAACTATCGTTCCCATGACCATGCACATGCCAGGTAATACATGGAGATTTCGCTTGTAGTGCGGCTTCGCAGTGCGGCAAGTAGTGCTTCTTGTAACGCGTTATTTGTAGTGCAGGTTTCGTAACAAGTGTATCATTTTTCAGGGAGTCGAGCAATTGACTCCCTATTTTGTATGGTGCTTCTTCCTTTGATGCAGGCCACTTTTTTATTGGACATAATCGTGTTGCCGTGATATACTGTAGTTGACTCAATCTAAGCGTATACCGCTTGCATTGCAGGGTAAGCTGCGCCTACCTGGTGATCCGGGTAGACAAAAGGAAGATAGGCGAAAGGGGTCTCGAATCAATGCCTAAAAAAGGTGAACTTTCAAAGACGGCTCGTGCTTCAATGGCGAACCGTGAAGAACTTAACCATCTCACCGACCGCGTTTGCGTAAAATGCGGCGAAGCTATTATGCTGAAAGAACTCCAACCGGTGAAAGTCGTTGGCAAAGGTATGGTGTTCTATCATAAGTCCCATTACAACACTCAGCAGTAGCCAATAGGTCAAGCTAAGCCTGGGGATCAAAAGAGAGTGCAGGAACAATTGCTCCTGCACTCTCTTTTTATCCCCAGGCTTAGCTTATGCGGTAAAAATTTCAAAAATCAACAGAGTTCCACGAATTCTCTACCAAATCTTAACCTATCCTCAACAATTAATTAACGGGCTAGCCGTATAGTAAGCGCATATATGCAGGATCAGGGTTAGCGTAGTAACTCTACACTCTGAGCCGAGAAGTTCTTATTGTCTTTCAGAAAGTAGGTGTATACGGTGAAGAAAGTAATACTCATCTTGAGCCTGGCTCTTGTCACTCTCGCATTATCAGGTGGTTTTCTCTTTAAGGGAGCTTTTGCTAGCGCACCCACCCCTACAGGCGGGAAGAATGCTGCACATCATTTCCATTCAACAGGTTCTGGAACCGAGATGAGTTTAAGCCCTGTTACCACTCCTCCTTGCCAACTCCAACCGGCTCCATCAGGATGCACAGTACAAACGAACGGGACTGCCACAACTACAATATCAGGTCTAACCTTTGGCACCGGTCCCTACATGTCAGTGATCACTGTCTTCTGGAGTGAACATACTTCGAACGGCCAAGGTGGTTCTTGCGCTCCTGCATCAGGTCCATCTCAATTAGTCGCATCTGATGGAGATAGCTTAAACCTCCTTAATTATGGGACGGTTTGTGAGGTTGGGCCAACAGGAAATTTTATACCTCATACGTTCAACGGAAAGTTCCTTATTATTGGAGGCACGGGAGCATACCAACACGCTTCTGGCTCAGGAACGATTAAAAGCTCAGATGATGGTGTTGGTAACTCAACCTACACCGCATCAGGAACGATTAACTTCGAAAAGCACTAGTAACTGCTCAGATTCTTCCTCTTCTGCTTGTCGATGCCTCGCCATTTCAGCGTATGGTAGGCATCGATTGCTGTCTCTCCTTGTATGAGAGCATCGTTGAAGCCCTGGCCGCTCTTTTTATCCTGCTTGACAAGTCTCTCGCAAACTGGCACAATCAAACACGTTGAGGCAAGGCTTCAATAATGCTAACGCACGAGGAGAGACCATTCATGATACCTGCAACAGATCAGCAGCACAAAGATACAATCCCAGGCCATCAGTCGCTCAACATTGCCTTTCAAGGCGAGCGCGGAGCATTCAGTGACGAGGCGATTAAAGCTTACTTTGGGAAGGAGGCCGAGCCATTCCCGTGTCGCAATTTTGCCGATGTTTTCCGTGCCGTGGCCTCCGGCGATGTTGCTTATGGACTGGTGCCGGTCGAAAATTCACAGGCGGGCAGCATTAACGATGTCTATGACCTCCTTCGGCAACATGATCTGTTCGTCATTGGCGAGATCAGCCATCCCGTCAACCACTGCCTCCTCTGTCTGCCGGGACAACAGTTGAGTGATATCAAACGCGTCATTTCACACCCACAGGCACTCGCCCAGAGCGATGCCTATCTACGCGAACTCGGCGTGGAGATCGTCGCAAGCTATGATACGGCGGGCAGTGCCAAGATGATTCGCGAAGAGAATCTACAAGGTGTCGCGGCAGTCGCGGGCAAAGGAGCGGCTGACCTCTATCAATTAGAGATACTGGCCGATAGCATTCAGACAATTAAAGACAACTATACGCGCTTCATCGCCCTGGGCAGAGAGCCTACTCCGCGCAAGGAGGGTGCAGCGAAAACAATGCTGGTCATGGCTACAGCCCACCAACCCGGCTCGCTCTATGCCTGCCTGGGTGTGCTGGCTGCCAACAAGATTAACCTGCTCAAGCTGGAATCCCGACCTTCACGTCAACGTGTCTGGGAATATGTCTTCTACCTCGACTTTGAAGGTCATCGCGATGAGCCAACCGTGCGCAATGCCCTGGCCGACCTGGCCGGTCATACTATTTTCTGTAAAGTACTGGGATCGTTCGCGAGAAATACGTGAACAAGTAGCACAAGAAAAAGGGCGACCTTTGAGTCCGCCCTTTTTCTTTGTTATCGTTATTTGCGATTAACAGCTAGCGTTTGATCTTCAGCGTGTTAATAAAGTTAGCAGCTAACAGGTCGTATGCCTCCGCGTGATAGTCTTCGACGCGCCCCGCATCGCATAAGGTGGTTAATTGGGGGTCAATGGGTAATTGTGACAGCAGAGGAGCACCCGTTAAATTGATCAATTCCCCTCCATTGCTGGGGCCAAAGATCTCGTAACGCTCTCCGTCAGGTGTCTGGAAGTAGGCCATGTTCTCCACGACTCCCACAATAATACCTTTGAGTTGACGTACCATATTGATGCACTTCATGACCACCATCGTGGCCAGCATTTGTGGCGACGAGACAATCACAATACCATCCACCGGTAACGACTGCAAGACTGTCATAGGGGCATCAGAGGTGCCGGGAGGTAAATCTACGAGCAGGTAGTCAAGCTGACCCCAATCGACATCGCTATAGAATTGCTTGATCGCACTGGACACCATTGGCCCGCGCCAGACCACCGGGTCGCTCTCGTTCTCAAGGAACATGTTCATTGACATGACCTTGATGCCGCCCCGACTGGTTAATGGTTCAATACCACCGTCAGCAGACTTGGAAGGTTGGCCTTTGGTGCCGAACATGCGTGCGATACTGGGGCCAGTGATATCTCCATCCAGTATACCGACACGCAAGCCCTGCCGCCTCAATGAGACGGCGAGCAAACCCGTGACCAGTGATTTTCCCACGCCACCTTTGCCACTCATAATCGCAATGACCTGCTTTATCTTGCGATCAGGATTGGCTCCTGACATCTGCAAAGGAACACCGCGGCCCACAGGAGCCTTCTTCGGTGCTACCGAGGTGGGTTGCCCGTTGGCAGCCGCGTTCAAGTCAGTCAACAATAGTTGTAGTTTTTCCGGGCCGAAGCGATGAGTGCGAGCACCACCCGCGACACTTTCACGCGAACCCACAGCACACGCGGTGCAGGGCAAGCCATGGCCATGAAAGACCTTGACCGTCGCTGGGTGCTTGCTAACAACATCATGAATTATCATTTCGGCAGTAATGAGTTCCGCCATATATCTTTTCCTCTCAACCGTCTATTGACATAGGTCGCCTATGTTGCGCTTCTGTTATGATGAAGGATAGAAAAGTCCAAAGTAAAATAGTCAATTCCGACCTCCGCACTCTGATATTATAGCACACTTTACATGCAGAGACCATAATTGTTTTGTGAAGGATGGGAGAAGGTCTCTAGGTCGTCAATGACGGCCTAGAGACCTTCTCCCATCCTTCACAAAAACCTGTAATCAGGCGGTCTCAATCGAGTCTGCGCCTTGTAGGCCCAACTCTTCCGTTGATTGCTGGCGCATCTGGAATTTCATGATCTTGCCAGTGACGGTCATCGGGAAAGTATCGACAAATTTGATGTAGCGTGGAACCTTGTAATGGGCAATTTGCCCCTGACAAAACGCCTTTATCTCCTCGACGGTGAGCTGCTCCCCTGGCTTGACCTTGACCCACGCCATAATCTCTTCGCCATACTTGGGGTCTGGCAAGCCAATGACCTGTACATCGCTCACTTTGGGATGGGTATACAAAAATTCCTCGATCTCGCGTGGATAGACATTCTCGCCACCGCGAATGATCATATCTTTGATGCGTCCCACGATGTTGATGTAGCCTTCCGCATCCATCGTCGCCAGGTCGCCCGTGTGCATCCAACGGGCCGTGTCAATGGCATTAGCAGTGGCCTCTGGATTGTTCCAGTAGCCCAGCATGACGCTATAGCCACGCGTACAGAGTTCGCCTGCCGCACCGATAGGCACAATTTGGCCAGTTGATGGGTCAACAATCTTAATCTCCAAGTGGGGATGGATAACGCCAACCGTGCCGACGCGCTTATCCAGGGGAGAATCTATCTGCGTCTGCGTAGAAACGGGGCTTGTCTCGGTCATGCCATAACAAATCTCGACATCGCTCATATGCATGAGCGAGATGACCTTCTTCATTACCTCGGCTGGACAGGGTGAGCCGGCCATAACACCGGTACGCAGACTGGTCAGGTCGAACTTGCGGAAATCGGGATAGTCTAGCTCGGCAATAAACATGGTCGGCACGCCATAGAGAGCGGTACATTTCTCTTCCTCGACGGTCTGCAATACCGCCAGAGGCTCAAAACCTTCTGATGGATAGATCATCGCCGCACCATGGGTGATGCAACCGAGGTTTCCCATCACCATGCCAAAGCAGTGGTAGAGGGGAACGGGGATACAAAGCTTATCTTGATCGGAAAAATTTTGCAGTCGCGCCATAAAATAGCCGTTATTGAGGATATTGTGATGGCTCAGCGTCGCGCCTTTGGGAAAGCCTGTTGTGCCACTGGTATATTGAATATTGATAGGATCATCGAACTCTTGCTGACGTTGCCGCTCAAGTAGTTGTTCGTCAGTCACCGCTGAACCCATCGCCATCAGCGCATCCCAGTTAAACATGCCCGGCTTTTCCTCTGCTCCAAGGCGAATGACTTTCAGCAAAGCGGGTAGCCTGGCCGATGTAAGCTTCCCTGGTTCGCAACTTTGCAGTTCCGGTGCCAGGGTATAGAGCATCTCCGTGTAGTTAGAGGTTTTGAATTCAGGGGCGATAACGATGCCACTGCATCCCGATTGCTTCAAAGCATATTCCAGTTCGTGCAGTCGATAGGCAGGGTTGATGTTGACCAAAATAACACCAATTTTGCTGGTGGCGAACTGGGTAATGCACCATTCAGAGCGATTAGGAGACCAGATACCGACGCGCTCCCCCTTCTGAAAGCCTAACTGCATCAAGCCCTTCGCACATTGGTTCACCTGTGCCTGTAGTTCACGATAGCTGAGGCGCACGTTTTGATGACGCGAGATCAAAGCTGGATGATCAGGATATTTCTCGACAGTGAGATCGAACATGTCACCAATCGTTAAACCTAACAGCGGAGTATCACTGATAGCACTGGTATAACTCCACCGTAACTCATCATGATCGGTCGATGAGTGAGACGTGTTTTCTTCCATAAAAAACGGCATTTCCTTTCAGTAAATAGCCATAGCCATCTGCTCGTTGCAGACAGCGGCAATACTTCTTTCCAATATCGGCGATTTTTCCTGCTCTGGTTGCAATCGTGAACGCTCCGTTTGCCCTCGCAGACATTCTGCCCACATGGATGCCGGGGTTTTTGAGGTGAGATGGAACACTGGCCCGGATAATATCGCCAGTATGAAAAGGATGCGTAAATCTCTTCTGTTTCGGCTTCGTTCGTGGGAAGCCATAGGCATCCATCAAACACAGCTGCCGAGAGCCATGCCCGTTTGCTTTGATGAGCAACGGCACGATCCCCTTGACTTGAAGACGCTCAGGCGTACTCCGACCGACACACGCCGCATCCAACCAATGTGTCTTCGGTAAGTCGCGCTTGGTGCGGTTGAACTTGGTCAGCCCACCTGAGCCACACTCCACCGGCAAGCCTAATGCCAGCAGTCGCTCATAGAGCTTGCTGCGAGTGGCATTGACCGCCGTCGCATCCTTGAGCGGAGCTTTCACCCGTGCCAGTATTCGTGCCAGGAGGTCAGGCTGACCAGCCAGAAAGAGGTGAACGTCCTGCTTTCCCTTCTTGTTGTTACAGGGCTCACAGGCCAGCACCAGATTGCCTATTCGGTTATCGACTCGCACCGCACGGGGCACAACGTGGTCAACTTGTAACGGAACCTGTTCCGCGCCACAGTAGGCGCATGTGCGTCCCCACTTCTCCAATAGTCGGGTAGCCGAGTGGGCATTGCTGCCCCTCAGCCCCCTCAGAACGGCTCGTGAAAGTTTCCCTTCAAACCGCTCAAGCAAATCACGAACTTCCCTACTCTGACAACTCATCTTTCACATCCTCTCTGGCGTGAATTTGTTGATGGCAAAAATAGTGTACTAATACAAGGTTGCCGTAGTTGTTTTTCCCACCCTTGGCCTTTGGTATCCTGTGATGCACATGTAGCTCCTCATCGTTGAAAAGGGTATTATGGCACTCTAGACAGACTCCCTGTTGTTTCCTGGCGATTTTTTGTCTACTGGGTGGGAGATCTTTGGCTTGTGCCGCGTTTCTCTTTTGCCAGTAATCTTTGAGCGCGGGGTCATCTGGTGACGCCGTTCCCTTCACCAGGA
>JBPCJY010000011.1:0-2192 GCA_051004815.1 Ktedonobacteraceae bacterium | reverse complement strand
GGAAAAAAGCGCAGCAGAAACTCGCCCACTTGCACGCCAAGATAGCCAACATCCGCCTCGATGCCTTGCACAAGGCAACCGTTCAGCTCGTGGCAAAAACCAAGCCCATCACTGAGCGGCCAGCGGTCGAGGTAGGGTAAAAAAGCAGAAAGAGGATTTTTGATGAAAGGCTTCTCACGGCTTCTATCGAGCGGAGGGATCTGTCTCATTCTATTTCTGATCGTATCTACGCAAGTTCATGCTGACATGCCCCTCTTACAACGAGCGTCCTCGTACAGTGTACTTGGCCCTCCAACAGTGAGTGCCGCATTCATCAACCAGGTGTTAGCATCCAATCACTCTCCTGCCGCCGGTAAAGGGCAGGCCCTGTTCGACGATGGCGTCAATTATGGTATTGACCCGGTCTTCGCGCTGGCATTTTTCATGCATGAAAGCTCATTTGGCACCACTGGCATCGCCCAGTACACGCTTTCGCTGGGCAATGAACGCTGTATCGCGGGGTTTCCTTGCTACAATGGCTTTACGGTGTTCCCGACGTGGGAAGCTGGTTTCATCGGGTGGTACTCGCTCATCCGCAACCTCTACGTCGGGACGTGGCATCTTTCGACCGTTGAGCAGATTATTCCGGTCTATGCCCCGTCCAGTGACCATAACAACGTCTCCGGCTATATCAATGCCGTGGATAGTGCTGTCGATGCCTGGAGAGATGGACAAATCTCGTCATTTGGGTTGGTGTCTTCAGTATCCAGTATTTCTTCAATCTCCCCTCCGGCACTATCTGCGACAGGAACGCCCTATCCGGCTGACCAATACAGCATCGTGGGGAAACCAACTGTTACGCTGGCGTTCATCAACCAGCTCCTCACACAATATCACTCTCCTGCCATGGGCAAAGGGCAGGAGTTTTATGACGCTGGTGTGAAGTATGGCATTGACCCTATCTACGCGCTGGCATTTTTCATGCGCGATAGCACCTTCGGCACCGTTGGATTAGCACGAGCCACGCGCTCGCTGGGGCCGCTCCCTATGTCGGCCAATGCGGCATGTCACTGCCAGGACTTCCACGGTTATCGCAGCTATGCTACCTGGGATACGAGCATTGCCGACTGGTTCCACTACATGCATGATTATTATGTCAAGCAAATGGGTCTGACCACCGTCAGCCAGATTGTTTCCATCTATTTGAGAACGAACGATACTCTCGCCATTCAGTTCGCCATCAAAGCGATAGAGTCTCGCGTTGATCTATGGCGCAAGGCTCCAACGCAAGCTCCTTTGGGGTAATAATGGAGGAATTACCATGGATGATTACGACTATGATCGTGACAAAGTGGATGAGGTCGTCCTTGCTCTGATGTCTCTCACCCTGCACGATTACTATCGCGCCTGGAAAAGCTTTGATTGGGATACACTCGACCGACTGCATGAGAAAGGTTTGATTGAGAACCCAAGAAGTAAGGCGAAATCGGTGCAACTCACCGAGGAAGGGCTTGCACAATCCGCGAGCCTGTTTGAGCGATATTTCAGGAAGTGACTTGGCGCATAGCAGCTCACTTTGACAGTGTTGAACAGACGTGCTAGAATGAAACTGAACAGGACATATCTCACTATGCAAGGACAGAGCCGACGTGGTCGGCATTGACAACAGGAGGGATCATGACAGATCAGAACGACTTCAACCGTCAGGTGATAGAGGAATTCCGTGCGAACCGGAGCAAAGGGCATATGGAGGACAGGCCCAGGCTCTTGCTTACCACTCGAGGTGCCAAGAGCGGCCTACCTCGTACGACGCCGATGATGTACATCCCTGATGGAGATCGTCTACTGGTGATGGCTTCCAACATAGGCGCACCGACCCACCCTGACTGGTACCGTAATCTGGTGGCTCACCCAAAGGTCACGGTTGAGATCAGAAACGAAATCTTCGACGCTACAGCCGTCGTCATGGAAGGTGCGGAGCGGGAGCGATTGTGGAATAGGATAGTGGAGTTGGCTCCCTTTTTCGCTGAGCATCAGGCGAAGACAACGCGCCAAATTCCGCTAATCGCACTGGAACGACGGACAGAGTGATTACTCCCCATGCATAAATGCAGGGGCTTCTTGGGGCAAACCCACGCGGTGTAATCCCACCGCTGTGATGTTTATGGCAGCATTCAGATCACGATCAATCACCAGGAGGCAACAGGGGCAAT
>JBPCJY010000010.1:0-5621 GCA_051004815.1 Ktedonobacteraceae bacterium | reverse complement strand
CTTGCTCGCGCACATGCTCGCTCAGGCGACGCCGCGCCAATCAGCGGCTATCTGGGGAGAAGCAATGTGTTTGACCGCGCCATTGCAGCTTTTGCCGAGACCTACGCGAACCAAACCGAACGCGATCATGCCGCACTCGTCGCCGCTGTCCAGAGCAATCAGCTACCTGTTGAGACGGAGATGTCTTCACGCTCTATTATTTGACTGAAGTTTAGACAAAAGAGACCCACCTGAGCCAGTGTGAATGAGGCTCAGAAACAAAGAAAGGTCGATGGGAAGATGAGCAAAAGCGGACAAACCTCAGGGCGAGGCCGATGTTTTGTCTTTTTTATCTTTTTTGCTCGTTTTGCGAATGTAGGGATGGCGCTTGGCTCGTTTGGGGTGGAACCCTTTGGCTCGTCCCGGTGCTTTTCCGCGTGGTTGGCACGGGCGTGTTGGTGTGCCAACCTGCAACAAAAGCGCAGGCATCACCCGACGCACCTGCCGTGGAGTCACGGGACGCCCGTTGCGTTCCCATGGCTGACGCATCTCTTGTCCCAACTCCCGTGCCAAATACAACTGATTGAAGGCCAGAGCGACGACCCAACTCCACAACAGCATTTGTTCAGGCGTTCGGACATGAGCACGCGCCCAAAGCAGATCTTGCTTCAAAAAGCGAGAGCCGTGTTCTTGAGAGAAGCGGCGAGCATAGTGCTGGGCTATGGGGGACAAAGGGACGGCGTGATCGAGCATCACCACCCAACTCACCCGCGGGTCTCGCTTGCTGCCTTTGGCGGCTTCCCGTTCGACGCGCATCACGCTCACCTGCAGATCGCGGTCTTCTTTGAAATGCAGGTGGTTCCAGCGACTGATGGTGGTGCGTCGGCCCGTCTGATCCTTTTCGCTCCAGACTTCATCGGCTTGCCCATGGGTCTCAGGCCGTTTGCCCTGAAAGAGAGGTCCGTCCAAGGGAGATCTGCCATTCTTGTACCGGCGCACGGGCGCACGGAAGAGTCTGCGGTTGCTTTTGAGGCGCAGCACAACACTCTACCCCAGATCATGGCAGGCACGCAAAAACTCAGGGGTTGCATACCACCGATCAGCCAGCAGGATGAGCCGCCGGGTGCCAAACAGCGGCTTGAGTGCTTTCAACTGTTCAATCGCGACTCCGATGGCCGTCTGCTTACTCGTGATGCGTTGGTGATCCAGAATGGGCGTCCAGCTGCTGGTCTGTTCCGGGATCAGCACGACGCTGGAAAATGTCCATCCCACGCCGATTGGCGTTTTCACCAAAGGCAAATTCGACAGATGGATGATCGTGCGGTCTTCACTGGTCCTTGCGTCTGGGCGAGGGAAATTGCTCCCATCGACCGCCATCCAGACCGGCTCGTTTTCTGGTTTCCCTGCCAACAAGGCTTCCACCAAGATGGCTCGGATCTTCTCGATCTGGATCTTGCCATCTAGCAGCGCTTTGTACACGCTTGTCCACGTGCGCCGAAACTGTGGCGACAACGACAATTCCGCCAACGATCTGGCCTGGCTTTCGCACAACAAGGCATCGGTCAAATCGAACAGCGCATCGGATCTCCGCTCAAAACTGGCGTAGAGTCCCTGACGAACTTGTCTCAATGTGTTACAGTTCACTTCGTAAGAGTCCTTTGTGGTCTTGATTTGTTTACAAAGAACTTTACTCTCTCAGGCACTTTCCTGCAAGAGAGGATTGCCTGAGCTTATTTTTGTCTAAACTTCAATTTCCAGGAGCCTGATAAAGATTTTAAACTGTGGAACGAATGCCTACGTTCCTGCGAGGATTACTTTGGAGTTGATTCATACACATATCGACTTTTGAAAAAAGGAATTGTTGTTCATCAAGGTAGTATGCCAGGAGCGATTGGAAAGCTTTTTACCGAACTGATTCAAGAACGTCTTATCCATATCGTATTAGCAACCTCAACATTATCAGAAGGAGTAAATCTCCCGTTTGAAACTATTCTAATACCCTCCCTTGAACGCTGGAAACCTGGACGGCATTGGAATCCTTTTAAAAAACTCTATGATGAAGGTAAGAATGAGACAATTACCCAACAAGAATTTGGCAATCTTATCGGACGATCAGGTCGACCGGGGTACGGAACAGAAGGTCGTAGCCTTGTTGTTGTAAGTTCGCTCAATAATACAACTTATGAAAATCTAATCAACAAAATCAGTCCTGAAGCACAATCGCAGAACGTACTGGTGGCAAGTAGTCCTTTAGAAGAACAGTGGAGTCGTATTGTACCAGATTCGAATAATGACAATTTTTACAACTGGTTAGAACAAACGGTAGAGCCACACTAACCAGTGAAATTGGGGGAGAGGCTTGAAAAAAAGGACGGTCCTTGGCATGATGTGCTTATGAAAAAGAGTACAACAGAGCCAATGGACCCGTCCAAACAATTTTGCCCCAATGAAACGTGTCGTGCAAGAGGCAAAATCGGAGAGGGCAACATTCGTATACACTCGTATCACCCCCAACGCTATCGCTGCTGGATGTGCAAGAAGACATTTAGTGCATGGAGAGGCACGATGATGGAAGGCTTGCGGACAGATGAGGAAACTATCACAAGAGTCGTGACCTTATTATCATATGGATGTCCGATCCAAGCGATAGTTCATGCCTATGGCTTGGATGAACGGACCGTAGCGGATTGGCAAAAACGAGCAGGAAAGCAGTGTCAACTGGTTCATCATGCCTTTGTAGAACAAGGACATGTCAAGAGTCACCATATCCAGGCCGATGAAATTCGAGCCAAAGGAAGAAAACTGATCATCTGGATCGCTTTGGCAATGGATGTCACGACGCGCTTATGGATGGTAGGAGTGGTGAGCACGAGTCGAGATCGCAGGCTCATTGACCGTCTCTTGCAACACGTTCGTGCGTGCTGTCAGTTCGTCCAAGCCCTGCTCGTCTGCACCGATGGGTTTGCGGCATATCCAAAGAGCATAGGGCGCGCATTTAGAGAGAAGGTGAAGAAGAAAGAAGGGCGCGGGCTATGCAGTTTGGAAGTGTGGCCAAATCTGTGTATTGCTACCGTGATTAAGCGCACCGAAAAGAAACGAGTGGTAGAAGTCACCAGAAAGATCACGAGAGGAGCACTGACGAAAGCACAGGAATTGCTCCAGATGACCGTCGGATGCAAAGAGTTCAATACCTCTTGTATTGAGCGATTGAACGGAACGATGCGTGAGCGTCTTGCTTCTTTAACACGCAAGTGTCGTCATGCTGTCCAGTGCGTGGAAACGTTAGAAGTGGGAATGTTTTTGATTGGATGTACCTATAACTTTTGCTTTCCCCATCATGAGTTAAGCAAAGCAACGCATTTTGGGTATCGTTGTACACCAGCTATGGCGGCAGGACTGACGGATCACATCTGGCGCATCCAAGAACTTTTGATGTCTAAGGTCGCTCCTGTGGCTTGGGTGGAACCCAAAAGACCAGGACGACCTCGCAAAGCTGTTGGAGCAAGTCCTCCACTTCCTAAACGACCACGAGGGCGACCTCGTACACATCCTTTACCTGATCCGTCTGTGCCCAAACGACCACGAGGTCGCCCCCGTAAGGTCGCTTGAGCCTTTTCACCGATTAGTGCGGCTCTACCCAAAAAAGAGCGGTACAAGACGGACAATGCATTTGCTCAATGCGCTTGGGGGGCCGCCGGAGAACACCAACGAACATGCTACTGCGGATCCAACTGATCCGTGGTAGGCTCCGCTCAGCAGAACCACGATTCGGTCAGGTGGGGCAGGACTTTGCGCGTGCCATAGTGTTGTACTGCTGCTGACACATTGAAATCCTGGCCCAGCACAGCCAATGTCACGGCCTTGAGGTGGAAGAATGTCTCGATGGGATCAGCCTGACGGGTTTCTCCTTGCTCCACTATGGTGAGCACCTTCTGCTGTAACGTGTCCATGCGCGGGTCGGGATGTTGCCAGCGATAGGTGTACGCCTCCGGCTCAAGTTCTCCCAACCATTCATGCGCATCCTCGTCATCAAGGAGTGCCGAGCCAGGAGGAAGCAGCAAGCGAATCGAAAAGTGAACGGGATCAATATGCTCAAGGAGTTGCTGCTCTTCAAAGAAAGTCAGTATCTCAAGATAGCTCTCCAGCGTTTCCCAAGGTGAAAAGGGCATCAGCGAGGGACGCAACGGAATGCCTACTTGTTCCATCAGTTCAAATGCTGCAATAACATCGGCCTTTGTATGCCCTTTATCAAGGTGGTGCAGCGCATTGTCATTGATGGATTCAACGGCGGAGACAATGAAGGCGCAGCCCAGGCTTTTCAATTCCGGCAGCAAATGACGCTGCTTGAGCAGATGCTCGATTTTGATGGTAGCGTCAAAGGTGAGATGCGGGAATTCAGCATGCATGGCACGGATAATACGCAAGGCGTGGCCGGGGCCGTTAAAGAAATCGGGGTCGCCGAAGGTGATGTGCTGTGCTCCTTGCGCGACCTGTGCGCGAATATCCGCGAGGACAATCGCAGATGGCACCACGAAGAAACGCCCATGGTAGATGGGGGTAAGGGGACAATGCTGACAAGTATGTTTACAGCCGCGTGTTGTCTCGGTATAGCCAGCAAGTTGTAGAGAGCCGTTTGTTTCCAGTCGTGCGTAGCGATCCAGCGTGGGTAAGTGTTGGCGATCTGGCACGACAAACGCGGTGCGCTCAATCCATGGACCACTGGCAAACTGGCGTGTGCGCACTCCTGCGATAGCATCCGTGACGCCACTTTCGAGTGCGGTCAGCAGATGCAGAATAGGCTGTTCATATTCGCCGCCAATAGCGGAATCAATAGTGTCTTGCAGCAAGTAATCGGCATTGAGGAGAGCGTAGAGTCCATAAAAGCAGATATGAGCAGAGGGGTTTATGGCGCGTACATGTAAGGCAATCTGCTGCCCTAAGCGTAGGGCAGTATGCATCGGTACAGAAATACCGACGAAGCGGGCCTGCATAATTACTTCGTCGGTCAGCGTTTCTACCGCGGTATCTATTGGAACAGGACAGTATCCCGCGTGCTGAAGCATAGCACACAGTGAAGCAAGGTGAAATGGTTGATGTCCCAGTTCATAACAAGAAATGAGCAGAATATCGCCGGGATCCCTCATTTCTTACTGGATGTTCCACCGCCGCCGCCTTTACTACTCTGTCCGCCACCCTTGGCTCCCGCCGCGACACTGTCGTCATCATCGCCCTCAGCAACCCATCCCTCTGGCATCTTTGCTTGTGCGCCAAAGAAAAATTCTTCCATCTGTTCACGCAACAGTTTGCGCCCGTCAGGATCGGCCATATTCAGACCGTAGTGATTAATAATGAGCGTACTTTGCGCGGGCCACATGTCAAAGGCCTGCTTCGAGATATTCTCATAGATACGTTGACCCAACTCACCGGGGAAAGGCGGCTTATCCAATCCGGGTAGCTCCCGTCCCAATTTGACACATTTGACCATTCGTGGCATGATGAATTCTCCTGATTTCACTGATAATGCGTTATACTAGATACTACCTGATAGAAGGGCTGCTGTCAAATTCATGAAAGATGTGCCGCGTGTACTTTTTCTCGGTATGCAGGGCAGTTTCTCGTCCCCATCGCTGCAAGCGTTAGTG
>JBPCJY010000009.1:0-5069 GCA_051004815.1 Ktedonobacteraceae bacterium | reverse complement strand
ATTCTTCGCGGCGCTCAGAATGACAGGGGCGGGAACTGAGGGAAGTGAAGCATGACAGAGGCGGGAACTGGGCGTGACGTGAAGGAGCCATGGGAAGGAGCATGACTGGCAGCGCGGGAGATTCTTCGCGGCGCTCAGAATGACAAGGCGAGGAACCAGGCGTTGCAAAACCTACCTGTGTAAGCCCCCCTCTATCGCCCTCTATCCCACATAGTTACACGCGCCACATTTCTTGCTATAATACCTCTGACTTGACCGCAGAACGTTGGGATCGATAGAAGGAATAAGACAGTGCCACTCGACATCAAACGTACCCGTGATAACCTGCAAGCCTTGGATTTTAAAACCCTCTTTAATGAACTTGGCTGGAACCTGCCACAGCATAACAAGCCGATAGCGATGACCATAGGAAATACCACCTATCAGCGTCGGGCCATCGCCGAACTATCGGGCGTCGTCATTTTTGAGATTGTACCCATGGATGCTCCGGACGGCAAGATACCCAATGCGCACGGACGCATGGCCATCCATAAGGAAATCGCCCCGCTGTACCACGAAAATCTCTTGATCTTCCTGGATAGCGACCGCACCCAGAGTCTATGGTACTGGGTCAAACAGGACGGCACCAAATCCTATCCGCGTGAGCATCTCTATGCCAAAGGGCAGCCCGGTGATCTCTCCTTGGGCAAGCTTGAGGCCATGGTCTTTGATATCAGTGACTTCGATCAAGAGGGCAATGCCCCAGGCGTGCTCGCCGTCGCTAACCGCTTGAAAAATGCGCTCGATGTTGAGCGCGTCACCAAGAAATTTTATGAAGAGTTTAAAGAGGAACGCCAACGCTTCCTCGACAGCATCAGTGGCATCGACGATGAGCGCGACCGCCGCTGGTATGCCTCCGTGCTACTCAACCGACTCATGTTTATCTACTTCTTGCAGCGTAAAGGCTTTATTGACCACAACAATTATGACTACCTGCACGCCAAATTGACGGAGAGCCAGCACCGCGGGCCAGACCTCTATTATAGCGAGTTTCTGCATCTGCTTTTTTTCGAAGGCTTTGCCAAACCCAAGGGTGAAAGAAGCGTGGTAGCCCAACACGTACTTGGTGAGGTCCGCTATTTAAACGGTGGCCTCTTCCTTCCTCACCCTATAGAAAAACGCTGGCCAGCGATACACATTCCTGACGCGGCCTTCGCGCACCTGCTTCTGCTCTTCTCGCGCTACTCCTGGCACCTCGACGATACTCCCGGCGGACAGGATGACGAGATCAGCCCTCATGTGCTCGGCTATATCTTTGAGAAGTATATTAACCAGAAATCTTTCGGTGCCTACTATACGCGTCCTGAAATAACAGAATATTTGTGCGAACGCTCGATCCATAAACTGATCCTTGAACGCATGAATGCGCTTGCCATCGGTCGCCACTTTGAAACTATCGAAGAATTACTTATGAACCTGGATGCACGCCTCTGTCGCGACCTATTGCACGAACTGCCTACCATCTCCCTACTTGATCCCGCTTGCGGTTCTGGTGCGTTCCTGGTTTCAGCTATGAATACCCTCACAAAAATCTATAGCTTCATCACCGGCAGAATAGAGTATTTACACGATAGCTACCTCACCAATTGGCTGGCGGAAGCGCATGCCGCCCATCGCAGCATCAACTACTACATCAAAAAGAAGATCATCACCGACAATCTCTTCGGCGTGGACGTGATGGAGGAAGGAACTGAAATCGCCAAATTGCGCCTCTTCCTGGCCCTGGTCTCCGCCGTACAAACCGTTGATCAGTTGGAGCCGCTCCCCAACATTGATTTTAACATTCTGCCCGGTAACTCGCTCATCGGTCTCTTGCACGTCAACGAACAGCGTCTCTCCCAACTCAACCTCTTCCAAAAGTCCTATCAAAAAGTGGTCGAGGAGAAAAACCAACGCATTCAGCAATACAGAGACGCCTCAACCTATACCAGGGATTTACGCGCTTTACGCGATGGCATTCAAGCATTGCGCGACGAGGCGACCGCGAACCTCAACGAACTGCTCCTCGACGATTTTACCAAACTCGGCATCAAATACGAGCAGGCCACCTGGAACAGCGCAAAGGCCACCGATGGCAAGGCCGAGAAACGCGCCTTGACCATCACCGATATCGAGCGGTTGCACCCCTTCCACTGGGCCTATGAATTTGACCGTGTGATGAACGAGCGCGGTGGATTCGACATCATCATCACTAATCCACCGTGGGAAATCCTTAAACCGCAAGCCAAAGAATTCTTTAACCTCCATTCTAAACTGATCAGCAAAAATAAGATGCGCATCGAGGATTTTGAAGAGGCGAAAGCGCAACTTCTGCAAGACGCGGAGGTACGCGACGCCTGGCTGGACTATCAAAGCCAGTTTCCCCATCAAAGTGCCTATTTCCGGGGCGCAGCCCAGTACGCCAACCAGGTTTCGACCGTGCATGGCAAAAAGCAAGGCACCGACATCAACCTCTATAAACTCTTCACCGAGCAATGCTACAACCTGTTGCGTCCAGGTGGAGAGTGCGGTATCGTCATTCCCAGTGGCATCTACACCGACCTCGGTGCCAAACAACTGCGCGAACTGCTCTTCGCACAAACGCGCATCACTGGCCTGTTCTGTTTTGAAAATAATAAAGGCATCTTTGAGGAAGTACACCGCAGTTTCAAATTTGTGGTGCTGACCTTTGAAAAAGGTGGACAGACCGAGAGCTTCCCTACCGCCTTTATGCGCCACGAAGTGCAGGAACTGGCTCGTTTCCCCAGGGCCGGTGCCTTGCCCATCTCGGTAGAACTCATTCATCACCTCTCTCCCGACTCGCTCTCCGTCATGGAATTTAAGAACGAAGTGGATGTCACTATCGCCCGCAAAATGATAAAATTTCCCTTGCTGGGCGAAAAGATCGCACACACCTGGAATATCGTCCTCTCCAACGAGTTTCATATGACCAATGATAGCAAGCTCTTCAAAAAAGAGCCAGTCCCTGGTCGTCTCCCCCTCTTCGAGGGTAAAATGATCCACCAGTTTAGCCATGTATGGAGCAAGCCACGCTACTGGGTAGACTCTGAGCAAGGGAGAAACTCACTTCTGCTGCCGGAGCTGCGCCGTGCGGAGATAGCATTAGAGGCGTTAGCGATAGCACAAGGCAATGTTAGTGAAAAAGCATTGCGTCAGGAACAGGTCTCAATATTCTTAAAAAAACACGGTTATTCTCCCTTATCACTGTCTGACATATGTATTGCGCCCGACGCGCCTCGCCTCGCCTTTCGTGATATCGCACGCAATACTGACGAAAGGACTCTTATTGCTGCTATGCTGCCGCCAAATGTGTTTGCTGGCAATACACTGAATTATCTGGTGCCATGGCACTTTGACGCGACAAGAATATTTGGACATCCTGCGAGTGTACGAGCATGTTACGAACCAAGGATTCCTGCAACTACATTGGCATATCTATGCGGTGTATTCAATTCATTCACCCTTGATTATCTGCTGCGCTTTAAGGTTAACGCCCATGTTAATATGTTTTACCTCTACCAACTCCCCGTTCCACGTCTAACAGAGCAATCTCCTATGTACAGAATGATTGTGGAACGAGCCGCGAAACTAATCTGTACCACATCAGAGTACCAGGCATTGTGGGATGCCGCGCTGCCTGCTATCCCATGGTCTCCTGATGCCGTTGCTATGAGCCAGACTGAGCGAGCCACATTGCGAGCAGAGTTAGACGGTATCATCGCGCACCTGTACGGTCTCACAGAAGAGGAATTCCGTCATATTCTTGACACCTTCCCATTGATTAAGCAATCGGTTAAGGATGCTACGCTGGTAGCCTATCAAGAGTTCGCGCACGAGCCAGATGATTTAGTCATCGCTGAACTAATCGCCAAGGGCGAGAACGATAAGGTCGAGTTCAAGGTGGCCGCTTGTTGGAACACGTATCACAAAATAGCAGACACAAAGATGCGTGAGAACATTATCAAGGCCGTGGCGGCCTTCATGAATAAAGATGGTGGAACAGTACTGCTTGGAGTCGCGGACGATGGCACCATTGTGGGGCTGGAAGATGATTATACGGCGGCTCACACACAGCCCAAAATGCAGAATTGCAATGGCTACCAACAATTTTTAAGCAATGTACTCCTGGACGCTATTGGAAAAGAATTCACCGGATTGTACAGCATCTCATTCCACACAATACGCGACAAGGATGTCTGTAGCATCACCGTCGCGCCCGCCCCGCAGCCAGTCTACGTCCATGACAGCAAGTTCTACGTCCGCAACGGCAACGGCAAACAAGAACTGAACATGAAGCAGTCCCACGCCTACATTAAACAGCATTGGGGATAACCTCATATGCTTGCACGGGTAGGTTTTTCAGCGAGAGACAGAAGCCGCTCGGTCGTGCCACCCTGTCTGGGGGACAGGTAATAGGGACAGGGGGCTGGGCGGCGGCAGATGGGGGCCTTGTGCCTGTCCTGGTCGGGGTTTCTGCACTCCCAGCAAGGACAAGCACAAGGCCCAATACATCTCACTTAAGGTCGAATGATCCGCTCTCGTCCCGCCCCAGGGTACCCGTAAAGGGTCCCCCATAGGCGTCAAGTTAAGAAAAAATGAGTTTTGCAATGAAACGGCTTTCCAGGCAGTTTTATCCCATGTCAGCGGGACACTGGAACTCACGATCTCGTGTTTCACATCAGTCGGCAGCATCGAGCAAAAGGACGTTGCTCGACCCGCTTGAGAAGCCATCTGAGGAATCATCGCCGACACACTTTTCTGCTAAGCTCATCCGCTTAACTTGACGCCTATGGGTACCCGTAAAGGGTCCCCCTACTATGGACGAATGCGCTGGCGAAGCCGCTCCGCGTCCATAGTAGGGGGACCCTGTCTGGGGGACAGGTAACCCCTCGCCTTTCACTGGGAGGTTTTTTGGGGAAAGGCATCGGCGAGGGGGAATGTCATGCTGAGCGGGGGGGAGGGGCGGGGGGGGGGGGGAAGAGAGGGGTTGCGCGGGGGGCGGGCGGGTGGGGCAAGAAAAAAGGGGTCCG
>JBPCJY010000008.1:0-3308 GCA_051004815.1 Ktedonobacteraceae bacterium | reverse complement strand
AACGGCTGGCACAGTCGGGATCCGACGTCGACCGGGCCGTGTTGAACGCCGCCCTCGAACGTGCGATGGCCCGTATTCACGTTTCGGAGTTGGTGCGCCGACGCGGTGGACGCCGCCTCGATAGACCGCCTTCTCAAGAGTAACCACTGGCTCGGATAACAAACAAGGTAGGAGGGAAAACGTATTTTCCCTCCTACCTTGTTCTTTATTATCGCTCAAACCATAAGGAAAGGGCTTCTTAGCGGCGAAAAATACCAGGACCCCAGCCCTTTCAGGTCAAAGGGACAAGTGCCGCCCCCTACATAAATGAGAAAGCAATCCTTATCCCCTTTTCAGCAAGCGATTATGTTCAGCAGGGTTATTTATTAGTTATGTGGCACTGGAGGAGGAGATCCGCTGTGCTTTGGCGCAACCGCATGACGCAAAGCAGTTGTCACCAACACATTCTGCGCAACCAGTGTTTCAGCCAATCCAGCACTATCGGTCTCCGCGACTTGATAGATGCCACTTGAATCTGGCAAGTTAAAGCTGTTATGTGTGGGGCAACAGTTATCATCCTGTCCCTCAACAAGTCCCAGTGAAAGTCCAAATGAGGTGAACGTGAACGGCTGTGTTACCGTTGTCGCAGTTACAGAAACAGGCAAAAAGTTATAGAACACGCTGATGTTCTCTGCTCCAGCTAGAGCGAAGATACCTCCTCCAGCATCCATGAATTGCGCAATATCGGCTGCGCGTGCGTTAATAGCGTCACTATCAGGCGTTACTCCATAGCTATCGTTGTTATCGCACCCACCGCAGGTAACATCAGATGCAACTACAATGGCACTGTATAACGGACTGCCATCAGGGCCAATCAATGGCAACGAAGCAAATCCCGTTCGCGGATCAACAGTATCTACCGAAGGTGTATTTGATGTAAAGGCGTTACCAATAGCAGTAGCAACTTCCGTACCGTGATCTAGAGCCAGCACAGGGAGGGTTGAACCATTCATTACATAAGTCAATGCGACCTGGAGGTAATGACACGAGGCAAGTTCTTGAGCACAGTGGTAATCAATATCGTGTCCTGTCACCCAGATATTGCCGCCTGATCCGAAAACAATAGGAAGCTGCGTCACCAGGTTATAGATAGCGGGCGTTCCCATACCAGTTACCATATCATAGTTTGGTACGGTAGGATAATGTCCGTTATTCCCTTTTTGGATATCATGGAAGACACTGCTATAGTTACTCGATCCATCAAAAGCGTAAAGAAGAGGGTTCAAGAAACCAAGTCGCTGATGGTTATAGTTATCTGCCAACACCGCGATAGCTGCCCATAATGGTGCACCAGCACTTGTTCCACCCACTCCTTGCCATGCGAAGAGGGGCAGGATATGCCCAAATAGGCAAGGATCTGGATCGGTACAATATATGGCATAGGCGGTATTGGGATCAGCATTGATCGACACATCAGGCACCTCGCGGCACGATACACCAGAGGACTGATTACACCAACTTCCACTCTGACTATATGATGGTTCTTTGACTCCTGGCCCAGTCTGATAAGTCGGTTGTGACCAGAAACGACTCACACCACCACCGCCATCTTTCCAGGCTTTTTCTGATCCCTGCGGGTACGAAGGCGTAGAATTACTGCCTGGATCAAACGATCCAAACGACGTACCTCCTACCGCAGTCACAAACGGCTGTGAGGCCGGGTTGTCTACTTGAAAAGAACTGATTTTGGAGGTGCTACGTAAGCAGTCACGAGCTCCCGCGTCACCGGCGGCAGCGAAAATGCTTTGAGATTGCATCGCCATCTGCCTGAAAACGTTGTTTTCTGCCTGTACGAATGGCAGGCTAAGAACGGCCTCACAATTGCCCCAGCTTGTACTGACCGCATCGGCTTTGTTATCTGTAGCAATCTTCTGGTACAAGGGTATAACATTATTGCCTACGTTCGGTGCCTCGTAAACCAGGACTTTATCCACTTTTGAAGCAAGAGCAATCTGCATATCAATGTCAAGTTCGACCTCGATCGCACCCTTATGGTCCAATTTTCCGGTTGCCTTCGGCAAGAGAATATTTTGTACTGGCACATTAGGAAGGTGAAATTGTTTTTCGTAGGCACGAATATCGCCAGAGGTATAACCAGAGAATTCCACCAGGCCAAGCACTCTGCCTTGTCCCTGATCATTCGCACTGTACAACGGTCGAGCGTCGTAAAGACTGGCAATCTGCGAAGGAGTTAGACCAGTGCCAAATGGACCTCCTCCGTAATTTGCATGGGCAGGAGGGCCAGATACATGCAATTCCTCCTGAGAGGTATAGAGAGGCACCTGGTTAGAAATATTATCGAGACCAAATACGTCTATTATTTGGCCGTTCAATGAGCCAGGAATCTGTACCTCGTTGCTGTTGGCAAAGAAAGTTGTACCATCAAGAGCGCGATAAGTGTTGATACTTATATGGAACGCCGCCTCAATCTGAGTTGATGAGCCAGCAGCCATCACTATTGTGGCAGAAGCAGGTTGCGGCAAGATGCTTAGTCCCGCTTGCTTCAAAAAGCTTTCGACGGCTGCCACCTGACTTGCTGTCGGACCAAATAGCTTATCATATTCTCCTGTTCGTAACCAGTGATGATACTGTGGACTGTGCGGGTTATACATACTCTGCACAAGAGCTTGGATCTCGTTTTCATGATTCGGTGCTAAGGCTACCCCAATAACCATTGGCATGCTGCTGGTGCTAGTGCTAGTACTGGCAGAACTGTAATGCCCAACTAATTGTGCCTGAGCAACCAGAGATGGGACGCTACCAGGTATACTTACCGGTGGCCCGGCAGCGGCAGCATGACTATTCGTCGCCCATGCACTCAAAGCACTAATCAAGAGCAAGACAACAAGGCCCAGTGTGAGGATAGCAGGTACTGGTCTCAGAAGCCTGATGCTAGATAGTCGAGAATCACCTTGTTTGTTCATATCTACATTCCCCCCTTGCAAATCATTTGCAGTGATTTTTATGAAACCTGGCCAAATGAGTATTAACTCTCATGTGCTACATTCGCTGCAACAAAATCGCCTACTTATCGCGTAAAATAAGTTCATTTGGCCAAGTTTCAGTTTTATATTTGCTCATCATAATAGTATATTGATAATTTGTCAACAAGCATTCGATATTTCATAAAGACACATGATGATATATCTTTATATAATATGACTATTTTTAGTATATTCCTTCAAATCAACCTTCTTTTGTTTCTGTATAATGACTGTACATACCTTCTGAATAATGCCTCATATGCGTGAGCGCGTCACCAGGTGCAA
>JBPCJY010000007.1:0-17980 GCA_051004815.1 Ktedonobacteraceae bacterium | reverse complement strand
CCCCTACTATATTACGTTGCATGTTCTGCACGCTCTGCGTGTATAGTAGGGGCGATCCCTTGCGGTCGCCCTGGCCATCATTCACAGACCTTGTCTCTTCTCTTCCTATTCTTGCGTTTGTTTGCTGCAAGTGCTATCATAACGGTAATGTTTCCGCGTGCGCGGGAACCCTCTGCACATTTAGTTTTTACGGACGGCACACCTCGCCCATGCAATGTATTATGGGGAGCCAGGTCGTTCGTTGTTTTAGATCAGAAGGAGCTAAAATGGCTACCATTTTTAACCCAAGAGATCCCAAATGGGGTAAGGAATCGCGTGAATTTCTTGAGCCCAGGGGCGTGTATGTTCCTAATGTCGTCGAGTCAACGCCCCGTGGTGAGCGCGGGTGGGACATCTTTTCCCGCCTGTTGAAAGAGCGCATCATCTTCATCGGCACGCCTATTGATGACACCGTTGCCAATATTACCGTCGCACAGTTGCTCTACCTCCAGAGCGAGGATGCCACCAAGGACATCCAGATGTATGTCAACTCTCCTGGTGGGAGCATTTATGCAGGACTGTCCATCTACGACACCATGCAGTACATCAAACCAGATGTCTCGACGGTGTGTATGGGCATGGCCATGAGCATGGGTGCCGTCCTCTTGACTGCCGGCGAGAAAGGCAAACGCTTCTGCTTGCCGAACTCCACCGTTTTGATCCACCAGCCACTCGGTGGCGCGGAAGGTCAGGCGGCCGATATCGAGATCACCGCTCGTGAAATCCTGCGTTTGCGTCGCAGCATTTACGAGATCATCTCCAAACATACCGGCCAGACACCTGAGCGTATTATGCAGGACTCTGACCGTAACTACTACCTCTCCGCTCCACAAGCTGTTGAATACGGACTGGTTGATGAAGTACTCACCGATGAGGAAGCTGCTGCCTCACGGTAGTAGCGACAAGAGAGTAAAAAGGTCTTCTGGCCTTTTTGCTCTCCCTCATCGTTTTGTCATCCACACAGGGAGGACCTTTGCCTAAAAAGCCAATACCCGCCCTCGTCGGACGTACGATACGCTGTCTCCTCTTCGACCTTGGTGATACACTGTGGTCTCGTAAAGATATGGTTGTATGGCAACAACAGGAAAACGTAGCGAACCTGCGTGCAGTGCAATTACTGCGGACGTTTGTTGCCACGCAACACTTGCAAAATAGCTCAGATGAAGCACTGGGTAAACGTCTACGCGATGCAGTGGAAGAACATCTCCGCGACATGATTCGCCAGCAACCCGACCAGGAGCCAAATACAGGACGCGCTATTGTGCAGGTATTACGACACTGGGACATACAAGATGTTGCTGTTGCCGATGGTGAGGCCATTTTCGAGGCATTGCGCGTGCGTATCCCGGCATCACGCCCCCTTTTCGAGGACGTTCTTTCTACCCTGGAGACGCTACAACAGCGCGGCTTTCTTTTGGGCATCGTCAGCAATCGCCACTGGGGCGGAAAACTTTTCCAGGAAGACTTGCAAACGCTGGGCTTGCTCGAATATTTTGACCTGCGCCACATGGCTATTTCAGTCGATCTTGGCATTCGCAAACCCAATCCCGCTATCTTCCTGCATACCCTCAATGCCCTCAACGTTCCCCCCGAACAGGCCGTTATGGTCGGTGACTCGCTCTTGTCTGACATCGCGGGCGGGAAGATGCTGGGCTTATTCACCGTATGGAAACCCAAGCCCAGTGTTCGTATGCAAGCCAACCTGATGGCCGCTGCCTCTACAGCATCAACCAAAGCACATCATGCATCGTCTCCGGCGACAATGCCTGCAAGCGGGCGTCCTGACGATTTGCCAGAAGGAATGCATATCACTGATGATGACTATGTGCTGGCCCATGTGCAGAGTCGTGCCGGGACATGGGACGAATATCCCCATAGCGAAATCAAGCCAGACCTGATTATCGAAAACTTGAGCGACTTGCTTGACGTTTTCATCGAGGTGGGAGAGCAGTGACGCCGCTTTTGCGTAAATGGGTTTTCGAGACACTGTATAAAAACCGTTACCTTTACCGCTTTGCCAGCACGGTGCCATTCGCCGGTCAATGGCGCGTCTGGCAACGCCTCGTCTTGTCGCGCCTCATCGGCCATGATGTCCTGGAACTGGGCTGCGGCCTGGGCGACTTGCTGGCCGATATGATCGCTGCTGGCTATGCCTGTCGCGCCGTCGAGCATTCGCCCCAAATGGTTGCGGCAGCCCGTGATACGCTGCAACGCCGCAAGCTCGGCGAAAAAAGCTGGATACTGCAAGGTTCGGCCCAGCATTTGCCGTTCAGCGATGCTTCATTTGATACCATAGTCAGCACTTTCCCTTCCGAATATATTTATGACCCCAATACAATTGCCGAAGTAGAGCGCGTCTTACGCCCCGGTGGTCGCTTGATCGTCATTGAAGGGGGGAATCTTCTTCCTGTTGGCTTCCTCCAACCCGCCCTGGTGCTGCTACAGATGTTGGTCTATGGCCCATCCGCCGTCTTTGGGCCACGTGAGCACCGTAATCTGCACGAGGAAATAACCCGCAATCAACAACAGGAACGCTTGGAAGATAACCGATTACACATCAATCGAGATACCGGTAGCGGCACAACCACCGATGTCTTAACCGATGCCTGGTTTGGTCAACATATTCCCCTGGAACAGTTCGGACTACTGCGCCGTTCCGAGCGCGTACGCAGTCGCCGCTGGGAAGTATATATCATCATCGGCGAGAAGGCAAAATGAGTGCCAGGGCGAACGCAAGGGTGCTTGCACGGGTAGGTTTTTTGCACCACCCAGTTCCAGAACCGGTCATTCTGAGCGTAGCGAAGAATCTGTCGTGGCACGGAGATTCTTCGCTACGCTCAGAATGACAAGGCGAGGAACCCAGCGGTGCAAAAACTACCTGTGTAAGCACAAGGGGCTCCCTGACGCCCACCAGGGGCGTCACTACATGCCACCGTGTCTGCCCTTTCGATCATGTAGTGACGCCCCTGGTGGGCGTCAGGCAGAATTCACAGACCCAATCTCTTTCGCCGCTCCCTTGTTGACAAAAGGTCATCATTTCTTATTATGTATACTATAGGGATAATGTGGAAGGGACGGGAAATATGTTGGAGTCACAGAAAACGCAGGGCATTCGCAATAGGGCGCACACCATTCAGCCTGACAGCCTCATTGGTCACACACTCAACAACGGAGAATATACCATCGATGCGGTACTGGGACAGGGAGGGATGGGACAGGTATTTCTCACGCAGCATACAAGCCTCCAGATACAATTCGCGCTGAAACAGGGTCGCGCTGACGCGCCCATACCCGCGGAAGTTAGCAGGGAACTGGACACTATACTGCACGAACATAACACTATACAACATCCACCTGCTAGCACTATCACGGAGAGTGATTTTCCTACCAGCGGTGGCACCCAGACCGATAGGTTCTTACGAGAAGCTCTCTTGCTCGCACGACTGCAACACAGCGCACTGCCAGCACTCTATGACTATTTTCTGGAAGATGGCTATTGGTACCTGGTGATGGATTATATTCCTGGCCCAACACTCAATGCCTATATGCATAAATACGCCCCCCTCCCACCGATGGAAGCTCTGAATTATGTCATGCAGTTGTGCGATGTACTAGAATATTTGCATCAGCAGCACCCACCTGTCGTCTTCCGTGACTTGAAACCGTCCAATATCATCCTCTCACCGGATGGGCGCGTGATGCTGGTGGACTTCGGTATTGCTCGCTACTTTAAGGCGGGGCAGATGAACGATACCGCCGAATTCGGCTCCCCTGGCTATGCGCCGCCCGAACAATATCAGGGCGGCAGCCAGACCGATGGGCGTTCCGACCTCTACAGTCTGGGAGTGATTTTGCACGAAATGCTGAGTGGCAAACGTCCCGTGAGCATGGGTACGAAGCTCGAATCGCTGCACTATCTCAATCCTGCCATATCATCCATTCTCAGCGGCCTGGTCATTATCGCAACACGCACGGAGCCGATGTATCGCTTCCAATCCGCCCACACCTTCTATCTGGCCCTCGAACGTGCCTATGCCATTGAAGAGCGCAGAGCATACCAGAACAGCATTTTAGCGGCTGAACCCAACGGGCCAGCACAATGGTCATTCCTCCACACCTATGTCCCCACCCTTGATCCCAACGTGAAGCAGGTCGCGGCTATACCACAGTCCCAACGCGATCAGGTACGCGAAGCACTGCAAGAGGCGCACCAGGAACGCATAGAACAGGAGCGTGCGGAAATTCACCTGGCCTCCATCGATCAAAGTCTGAAGCAACGCTCAAATATGGGTATCATCTCCAATGCCAGTATCGCTGCGCATCCTGACATGACAGCCAGACCACGCCCAATCATTGATTATGGTGAAATGGACGATGAAGAGGAGGAGTTGCCACCGCGCCAGTCATATAGGATGCGCCGCCTGGTGCAGATTGCCTTTGGAATCGCGCTGATCGTATTTGTGGTCATGGCATCGCTCCACTTTGCTGACTTCTTCACTCAGCACGCCAGCAACGTCCCTATTCCGGGAAAACAGCCAACGCAGGTTACTCCTGGCCAGACTATGACCGTTGTGCCAAACAGTTCATGGCAGATACTGCCATCGCTACCCTCGCCAGAGGCTGATAACACCGCCGTCTATGTGCAGATACAGGGACACGGCTATATCTACCTGACCGGTGGCTTCCGCGGCCCCAAGGCCACCCCACACTATGACCACAATCTTTATCGCTACGATATCGCCGCCGCCCACTGGGAAACGGTGGTCGCGCACACCTTCCCCGGCATGGTCAACAACGCGGTAGCCATGGACGAGCAACATAATCTCTATTTCACGATTGGCTTCTCTTCCGATTTGTACGCCATCACCTCTGGCCTCTATCAATATCAGCCCACCACTGATGTACTCAAGAAGATTACGCCACCTCTCTCAACGCCCATTGGCTTTGGGGCAGCTATGTTCGCGGATCAACATGGGCATCTCTATATCGCCCAGGGTTTTATGACGGCTGGCAATCCACACGGATTGGCGTCTACAGGCTGGTATCGCTACGATCTCGCCAGTGGGCAATGGAACACTCTGGCTCCTTTGCCCGTCGGGCTAGGCTATAGCATCCTCGCCTCTGATAATGCAGGCGGCATTTTGCTACTGGGAGGAGCGCAGGATTCCGGCCAATATGTACCATCCAAGCAGATCTATCGCTACGATATCACACAAAACACCTGGACAACCGAGCCGACAACAGCCCCTGTTCCCGTGAGCGGAGCTTCAAGCTGCCTGAACAAGCCAAACCAACTTGTGATTATCGGTGGCTATGATGCAAAGAGCAATCAAACAGCGGGACAGACCTGGCTGGTTGATCTCAACACCCTGCGCTGGACGCCAACCACCTCCATACCCTCCGGTGGCTCGTTCCTGGGGGCAGTAGCTTGCGATGGGACCGGACACGCGTATCTTTCACGGGGAGCGAACGATCCCAGCTCACCAACACCCGATTTCTGGGAGTTGACTTTGCCGTAGGGGGACATCTCTACGGATATATCGTTTCGTATACCAATGGCCCTACCGTCACAGGTGCATCGCTCCAGGTATAACATGCCAGCAGAGCATCATACACAGCGGCAGCCTCTTCGCTGCTGCGAGCATGTACTTCTACCAGCGGCTCGCCTGCCGAGCGATATTCACCTACCTTCGCATGTAAGATCAGCCCTGTGCGATGGTCAATCTCATCGCCCTTCTTAAAGCGGCCCGCACCCAGGTGCATACTGACAATGCCAATCTGCTCTGACTGAATAGAGGCAATGAAGCCACTGCGTGGTGCTACCAGCATGGAACGCACAGGAGCGGCAGGCAACAAAGCGGGATGTTCAATTTGCCTGGCATCACCGTCTTGCGCCGCGATCACCTCGGCCAGTTTCGCGACGGCGGCCCCGGAACGTACCGCGTGTTCCACGTATTGTTCAGCCTCGGAGAGGTGGGCCGCTTTCCCGGTCATTACCAGCAGTTCCGCGGCTTCGTGATAGCAAAGATCAGAGACATCCTGCGGTGCTGTGCCATGCAGAATAGCAATGGCTTCAGCCATTTCCAGGGCATTACCAATGGCATGACCCAGAGGTTGATCCATCGAGGTAATCGCCGCCACGGTATGCAGACCAGCCAACCGTCCAATCGCCACCATCGTCTCCGCCAGTTGCCGCGCCTGTTCTACCGTCTTCATAAACGCACCAGAACCAACTTTCACATCCAGTAAAAGATGCGAGGCTCCAATCGCCAGCTTTTTGCTCATAATACTGGCAGCGATGAGAGGAATGCTTTCTACCGTGCTAGTGACATCGCGCAAGGCATACATCCTGCCATCGGCTGGCGCAAGGTCCGGCGATTGACCCGCCAACACGATGCCATGCCGCGTGAGAATATGCATAAACTCTTCGGGCGAGAGCGTAGCCCGAAAACCCGCAATAGACTCTAACTTATCGATGGTGCCACCCGTGTGTCCCAACCCACGGCCCGACATTTTGCCCACCGCCACGCCACACGCTGCCACCAGGGGAGCGACCGCCAGAGTCACTTTATCACCCACGCCGCCGGTACTATGTTTATCAACGACGGGCGAGATAGTGTCACGTACATGTAGTTCCTGACCGGAATGAGCCATAGCCAGCGTCAGATCACTGATCTCGCGGGCATCCATACGCTGCCAGTAGACGGCCATCAACCAGGCGGACATCTGGTAATCGGGGATGTGATCGTGCATATATTCGGCGATAAGCCAGTCTATCTCCGCGGTGCTGAGGACGTTTCCATCGCGTTTCTTGCGAATAAGTTCAACTGCCTGCATACCCTTGTTTATTTCCTGTCATTGACTTACTCTGAAAGCACCACACGCACTGAATCACTGGTGAAACCATCGTTTGTCTCAACCAGGTAACGGGCCATTGTCTGGCTTCCCAGGCGAGCGTGACGATCAAAGGTGATCTGCCCATTGGTAAAGCCATACACGTCGCTATCCTGCGGCAATACCCCCTGGATGACAAACGTTTCATGGTTCGTAGCCAGTTGCTCTCGCAACGCCTTGAGCAATGTCGCTACCTGTTGCCAGGGAGCACAGCGAGGGAAGGCAATACGTACGGTTTTCTTCCATTCGGCGTTGGTCGTCGTATTCAACACGTTATAGGCCAAGGCACCCTGTTCCAGTGCTTTGAGTTGCTCCACGGTTTTTGGTGGAAAAGGTGCCGGGGCGGGCGGTTCAGGTACAGGAGCAGGTGTTGGTTGTGGCCGACTACGAGCGGCAGACTGAGCCGCTTGAGGCGGCACTGGACGACCTACCCCAGGCTGATAGGAAGTTTGTGACTGCGCAGGGGGCGCAGGGTATCGTTGTGTTGGTGGCGGCGATGGAGGCTGCGGACGGTTCGTCGGCGGCGTCTTTAACCCGACAAGCATATCACGACCACAATGAACACAATATTTCGCCTGATCGCCATTGGTAGTTCCGCAATAGGGGCAACGCATTGCTCGTTCTCCCATCTAATCAATTTAGCATTTGTTGCTGTAGTATATCATACACAGCCGTGCTAGTAGCCAATATTCCACTTTAAAAGACGCCCGGCACGTATGAATTACCCTTTGAGTACAGCCTCAACTAATTGGGCGTTTGAAGTCGTCTTTTCCAGTAGGCGAATCACCTGTTCAGTGACTTCGCGGCGGGGGAGATCGGCTAATTTACGGCGTAGAATGGCCATGGTGCGCAGTTCAGTTGGGGATAGGAGACGTTCTTCCTGGCGCGTGCTGGAGGAGGCCAGGTCTACGGCGGGGAAGACACGACGATCGGCGAGTTCACGCGAGAGGCGTATCTCCAGGTTGCCGGTACCCTTAAACTCTTCATACACCACTTCGTCCAACTTGCTGCCCGTCTCGACAAGACAACTGGCAACGATAGTCAGGCTACCGCCCTCTTCAATGGTGCGAGCCGCTCCAAAGACGCGCCGCCCAACCTCCAGCGCGTGCGCATCAATGCCACCGGAGAGCGTTCGACTGCCAAAGCCGCCACGCTGGTTGCGTGACCCACTCCACATATCAGAATTGTTATTGTGAGCACGAGCCAGGCGCGTCAACGAATCTAGCAGCACAATGACATCTTTCCTCTGCTCCACCTGCCGTTTCGCGTCGTTTAACGCTTGCTCGACGATGCGGCCATGCCGCGCCGAATCCTGGTCAAAGCTCGAAGCATAGAGTTTGACATTCGGCCCCTGCACCTCTGTGCGCCACTCGGTTACTTCTTCCGGTCGCTCGTCCACCAGGCAGAGAAAGAGGCTGGCATCAGGATAATTCTGTTGTATCGCGGCAGCAATCTGGCGCAAAATCGTGGTCTTGCCCGCCTGTGGTGGTGCCACCACCAATGCACGCTGCCCAAAACCTAGCGGTACAAATAAGTCCATCAAGCGTGTAGAAAGCGGTGTAGGGCCAGTTTCCAACGTAATACGTCGATTGGGATGGATTGCCGTCAATTTTTCAAAGGGGGTATGTATCGAAGCCACTCTTCCTCAGTCCTTTTATGCGCCACCATGAGCGGTGGGAGTCTTTGTTATCAGTGTACCATATGACGTCTACTTTGCAAGCCTATTTCAAGCAGCAAAAGACGGTAACAAACGGTCTAGATGCCTTATTTGATCAAATAAGGCAACAGAAATTACCCTCACTGTCGATAATGGAGAAGGAGAAAGATGTTTAGCAGTCAGGAACAACACCAATGGTACAAACTATGCAAAATCCTGCTAGCCCTCAACCAGAAGCATGGCTACCGCGCATTATTCAAGTGCGCACTACTATTACGATGCTGGATACCGCGCTGATTCCTTTTGTCCTACTCAAAGAAGACCCTATTCCTGTTGTCGAACATTGTATTGAAACCTATTTACAATCATCGACAATACAATCCAATATTCAACAAATTGCCATTGACGCCTGGAACAAACCATTTGCAGAGCTATCATGTAATGAGAACTTCTTCATCTATGCGTGGAGTGCGGAGCATAGCGCATCCCCAAAGGTAACACATCAGGCAAAGCTCTCCATGGGCATCGCCACACCGGGGCCATCATATAAACGCTGGTTTACCACTCGTGCAGTACCCCGGCAGCAGACGTTGGTAGCATGGTGTATAGAGGTTGATATGCGTAAAGCTGCTAACGGGGAAATAGTGTCTGAAATAGTGCTTTCTGAAGAAAATATGATCTGTCTGCTATCGAAATAAACGGGTCAAAAGCACAGCCCGCTTGCGCTTTCGACCCGTTTATTTTCCGCGGCTCACCCATTCAGCCAACTAGCTTCATTTGCGCTGTGAGACAGGACTACTTACTCGCCGTCGCTTCAACTGATAGCGCCGCGATGCTATTGCCAGCTTATGCACGCGATGTTGCTGCTCAGCCAACTCCAACCTGTGCATCTTCAGCCCTAGCTCACGCCTCTCTCGCAGCAGTCTGAGGCGATGTTCCTCATCCACGCGCCACAACTTGAGCAGATGCAATGCAGTCGATAGGCTTACAACTAGCAGTACAAGAGCAAGGAAAAGCAACACTAAATCAAGGGGAATACAAACAAGCCAGACAAAGTAGATCGCTGTAGGTCCCAACACCCAGACGATTAACGCAGTAAGAAACATCAGTGCGGTTGTGGCGATGGCCGCCATCACCAAAGTTGCGAATGTACTTAATCGATCCATGGAACCTCTCCTTGGGGTCATTCTTTGACCAATTCAGGTCAACTTCTGAACAAGAGACGTATTCCTACAAGGACCAAAGGTTGCTAATCGGTGGATAGCTACAGTTATGTCATGTAAGGCTTCATGCAATTCAAGTGAGCAACACGCTTGTATGAGATGCTGAGCAAGGAGGCGAACCTGCTGCGTTCAATGGTATTCTCCGGCTGCCATCCCAGGTAGTCTTCTAATCGGACGCCCACTTTCAAAAATGACTTCCGCAACATATCTTCATTCGTCGTGAAATTTGTGTGTTTTGCAATGTCTACCAGCAATGCAAATTTCTGCTTCTTGGGGAAGTTGGCAATCTCAGGTGCTAATGCATTGAAAATCGACTGTTGGAAGACTTGCTCGTTCACATCTTCCGCGTTGTCCGCCAACTCAAACTCAAAGGTCTCCTCCCCTGAAGAGTGCGTCATCTGAGATAAAGGCACAATGCGCTTATCTTTCCGAATGAAATCGATGAACAGGTTACGTGCGATAGTTCTACTCAAAAAATCTGGCGAGTTGACGGGAGTTGCCTCTTGCCGTTCAGCTTTGCGCATGCGCTCCAATGTGCGGCAGAGGGCCTCTTGCACAATATCGGAGATAACCTCTTCCTCCTCACCTGCCCACAAAGGAATATGAGTCGAGTAGACCCATCCGCGCACTAAACGCCGCAGTACACGAGCCTGATTCTCCCAAGAATTACTAGTAACGGAGGAAAAGCATGTAGCCATAAGTGACTCCTATCAAAAACTGGCAGGCCCAACTTAAATGTACAGCTTACAAGGCTTTAACAGCTCACTACTTCCTGTGCTACGTTGTAGAAAATCCATGGTTATTATACGAAGGCGTTAGATTAATTCAACGCTTTGTTTAGGTTCTTAAATATGAGTAAAGCATTTCTCCTCGTATCTCAAGCTTTATAAGAAAGTATACTCAAGAAATCTCCAAAACACAAGAGTATTGTCTTCAATTATTCGCAACAAAAACAGTTTGTCGAATTTGTACTTAAATTAATGCTTATATAAGCATATTTTACCTCATTTAATATAGAGTTTATTGTTGATAATATAGATAAACAAAAGATTTTCGTTAGCAACAGTATCAGGTAAATTAGGCAGTTTGTATTCTTCTTCCTTAGATATTGAAATGCAACTTAATTAACTTAAGAATACCTGTACAATGAAACCTCATGATAGCGCAAGTATTGAGAACCAGATTTGACAAATCACATAAGAAACATTACAATTTATTCATAAAACCGAAAAAGAGTACTTCTTGGAGATTTTGTGCTTGACAATCCTCGGTTGTGGTTATAGAATAGGCAAGAGGCTTTCTCATGAGCCATAGATTTTCTGCTCTATAGTAGGTCAATAAGCATCGAAACCGTTAAATTATTACACATTAAGCCCATTGTCACTAAAAAATGTGTTATGCAGCGTTATAATGTATGTAATATTCCAAATACATATCTACAATCTTTGTTCCTCTTTTGTTGTTACAGGAGATCAAGATGAGCATACAGCGACCCCAAGAGATTGAAAAATACCTACTGCAACAGGATGTGCGGGAACGTATTCTAGAGAGTATTCAAAGCGCACGTTCAAATGTCACAGTGACTATCAGCCGTGCCGCTAATCTTTTTGGCTTTAGCGAGAGTCAACTGAGGGAATGGGAAAAGAAGGGCTTATTAACAACCGACCGAACGGCACTTGCGCAGGATGGAAAAGGTCACCGCCAATATACGACCAATGAACTCAATAAACTGGCAGTTTTCAAAGAGTTGTTTCAAATAGGTGGCTACACTCCAAGCGATATCCCCCCTGATTTCAATGCCATTTGGGAACATATTGAGCGAGAGCAACAGAACCATATACCATCTGCACAAACGAGTCATGTTGTAAGTTCTGCATTTAACCCTTCCGCTTTAATACATAAAAAGCATATTGATCAACGTGTTCAACACGCGGGGCAGGAAGTTTTCTGGCGATACTTCACTTCTCAAGCTTTGCGCCTCTCACTGATGCTGATCTGCGAAGATATACCAGAGACTGTAGCGGGATTGATTCTACCGCTACAAACAAAGAGCAATTTTGTTAGCGATCCTATAGACCTGCCTCTGGTGAATGAAGCCTTAATTGGTTGGCTCAACCCGAACGGCTCTTTTAACACCTTTCTTGATGCATCCCCCTCCTTTGAGCATCCGAGCGATTTTCGCATTGAGCGGTTACTTGCTGTCGGAGAAGAAAGCACTCCATCAGATCAAACCATAATCGTGTTACAAAGGAAGGCCAGGTCTCTTAGTCTCAATCTCGCGCTAGTACAAACTGTTCGTCGTCTTCTCGCAGAGGTCTATACCAATGTCCCACAATGGAAATCGGCCTTTGAGTATGGGATGCGAGACTACCTCTACCAAGCAACCAACTTTAGCGGTAGTACTGACCCATCCGATGAAGTACTCGATAAGCTGATGGAGCTAGCAATACAGCTTGGCGGTACATCAACACAACATCCAGAGCACGCTCGCTGGCAGTTTTGCTGCTTGTTGCTACCTCAAGATGCTTCCTTGCCTTTGCAAAAACGTTCTCTCGTGGTGCGGGCGCAAAGCAAACGCTCCCCCTATAAGGTGAACATCCATACGGTCACTAATAATAATCCAGGACTAAGTTTACGGGCCTATCAAAGCGGCAACGTTATCTATCGACCAGATATGTCGGTCAGAGATTTAATCATTGCTTATCAAGAACAAGAACAAACAGCTCGCTCAACCATTGCTATTCCTATTGCGGGCGAAGATGGGCTCTCTATTGCTGTGCTCTACCTTGCTTCCAACGAAGCTCAGGCTTTTCCTTTGGAAGATCAGCGTATCCTGCGACTCATTGGAACTATGGTGGAAGAGCTCCTCTTGACATATCAGGCCCGCCAACAGGTATCAGGCAAGAGAACGGACCTGATCGAATGTCCAAGCATTGTCGATCCTACCTTTAAACCTTTTTTGACCGAGAACGACTTCATTTCTGACCTCGAAACGCTTCTTAAGGTGGTGCAGGCAAAAGATGAAAGTGCATACACACCTGAAGAAGAAGTGTCCTTTATTGCTATTGATATCGATAACCAGAGTATTTTAGCGACAAAATATGGCAACCTCGTTGCCAGAAATTTGAGTAGAGAGGTTGGAACGCGCCTCCGCGGTCTCCTCAACCTTTTCACGAACCCGGGACACCAACGGCTCTATCATGTGAATGCTGATCGCTACTATCTCCTCCTCGATGGTATGCTGCTTGATGAGGCACTCAAAAAAGCTGAGCAGTTAAGGGCCGCTTTAGCGGGAGACTACCTTATTGACACGCAGAAGGTTTCCAGTGAAAGATCCACATTACCAGAAAATATGCTGAAACTCAGCAATGTCACTGTTAGGGTTGGCGTCCCTACTTACAAATTCAGAAAACTTATTGACATCCTGAGGCGATTTGACAGTGCAACTGCTGTATACGAAGTAAGAACCGTTATAACGAAAGCTATCGATGAAGCTCTCAAGCAAGGAAGGCGCGAGGGTGGGAATGCTATTATTAGCTGGGACCCTGAAGCGTGGGGGTACAGAAAGTGGATGCCATAAACATTACGTTAGAGCTGACAACACACGTCTTTGCGAGAAGTTCATCGATAAATTTCACATCGTAAACACTCATGAGAACAGTTGATAGATGACGGATAAGAATGCTTGAATTCGCGGCAATTTGGTTGTCTCTGTATCATAGAAGTAGATGTTAGTTTTCTCATGCATTTTCAGTAGTACTTTAGTAATGAGTTTTGATTGTTTTTACATGACATGAGATAATCTAACGAGATTTTGATCCGAATTATTGTGATTAGACAAGGACTCTGGTGGGGGATGCTTAGCTATGTCAATTAAGTTGTTTATCTTAGGTCGTCCTGGAAGCGGAAAATCGACAGCTTTTCGTTATATTGAAGAATATCTTAGGCAGCGATATTCTAATTGGACTATCACTCGCTATAATGATTACGATATCTTGCAGGAAATGAGCAAGCGCGAAAAATTATTCCCCCCTAAGAAAAAAAAGTTTGAAACGAAAGAACTTGATGGCTTTGATGTATTAGATTTTACTGTGCTTGACGAAGTTCTCAGCATAATCGAGAAGAGCGTTCGGGCAAGGTCATCTAAGAAAAAGGAAGAACTGGTCATTATTGAGTTTGCGCGTCAGGATTACAATCAAGCATTAGGTCTGTTCAGTGACTCTTTTCTCAAGGATTCTTACTTCCTCTTCCTTGATGCCGATCTGAAAGTCTGTGTACAGCGCGTAAAAGATCGCGTGACATTTCCCCCCACCCCCGACAACCACTTCGTTTCTGACAACATTCTCACAGGCTATTATGGCAAACAAGTTATACCACCCGTTATTAAAACAAAAAAAGGCGAGTGGGTAGATAAAGATAGAACAGGAATGATATCCAACTGTGGAAGTTTGCATGAGCTACGTCTCAAAATAGAGGACTTCATTTATTATATTATGGCTGATAGTTTATCCATAACTCAGCCTCACCCAATAGTGCCGATTAAGCAAAGAAGGGCTTTAATAACTATACCGCATCCTTTATTCACATTCTCGAATCATAAAAAAGCTGCTCATAAGGTTCAGTCCACTAAAACATGGTTTGCATACAAGATGCTTCAGAAAAAGTATCAAGGAAAGCATAAGTCTTCAACCCTTCAACCTTCTGATCGTTGAATAGGATGATTGTGGAGGGCCATTCCTGTCTCGCCCATCTCTTTCCCCTTTTATGGTATACTATCCCCAGTCTCTTTCCATGTTCCGTTCCGCTGCGTATACCCAAAGGACATCTATGCAATCCGAGCAGACCCAAACGTACTCCCAACGCTATCTTCCAGCACTGCACGCGTACCAGGACGAACTTTTGCAACGCCTGGCACTTTTGGTAAATATTGATTCCGGCACCACTCAAGTTGAAGGCGTGAATCGCATCATGGCCTACCTGGAAGAGTGGTTAACTGAGATGGGCATGACCGTCACGCTGCATCCCTCAGAAGGTTTTGGCAATAACCTTGTGGCGCGACTACAAGGCAATGGCAAGGCGCGTCTACTGCTCGTCGGGCATGTTGATACCGTCTATAGCCAGGGGGCCGTAGAAAAGCAACCGTTTCGCATCCACGAAGGGCTGGCCTATGGGCCGGGCGTCATCGACATGAAGTCCGGCGTGTTGCAGACCATCTACGCGGTACGTGCCTTGCTAACAGCCGATTTCAGGGAATTTCAGGAGCTTTGTATTGTTTTCAATAATGACGAAGAAGTTGGCTCCATCGGCAGTGCAGCACTCATTCGTGATATCGCCAAACACGTTGATGCCGCTTTCGTGCTGGAAGCCTCGCGTTCGCTGGAGATTATTACCAAGTCGCGTAAGGGAACCGATAAATATATCCTGGAAATCGAGGGCGTTCCCGCCCATTCAGGCGCGGAACCGCACAAAGGTCGCTCAGCCGTGATCGAACTGGCGCATAAAATGATCGCCATCCATAATTTGAATACGCTCTTCCCAGGTGTGACCTTCAATGTCACCCGTTTGAGCAGTAGCGAACCGCTCAACGTGGTACCCTTTAGCGCACGTTGTCACATCTCTGTGCGCTCCTATACCGAGCAAGGACTGCATGCGGCAGCGGCAGCATTGGAGCAGATTGCGGCGGGACGGAACGTGCCTGACACCCATGCACGACTGATACGAAGTCGTGGCCGCACACCCTATGTGGCGACACCCGAAATCCTCCAACTGGTGGCACTGGCACAGGAGGAGGGAAAAGCTCTCGGTCTAGCACTAACCGCCGAAAGCAAAGGTGGTCTATCTGACGCCAACCTCTTGATGGAATGTGGCGTACCGGTGCTGGATAGCCTCGGCCCCATCGGCGGCGGCATGCACGATATTGCACGAGAATACCTGCGCATTGATTCACTGCCACTGCGCGGCGCATTACTGGCCGGGTTGATCCAGCACTATTGCCTGTCAAAATAGACAGGCAAATAAACCGTCCGCATGACCAGTGCATTTTCTGCCACGATCTTTTATACTTGTATTGTGTAAGTCACTAACTTTTACTGAAAAAACTGTCAACAGATATCATATATACATAGGAGCTATTAACGTATGGGATTTCATGGAATGGGCGGCGGTATGGCCGCGTATCTAGAAGAACAAAAGAAGCGCGGGCGCAAGACCGATGCTCGTACAATGCGACGTGTCGCTCAGGCTTTCGCGCCATACAAATTACAGGTAGGGCTGGTACTCATCGCGATCATCCTCACCACTGTCCTGGGTCTTATCAACCCATTACTGATTCGCTACATTTTTGATGACGCCATTGGCAAACGCAACCTGAATCTTTTAATAATCTTTGTGTCGATTATGTTCGTTACCCCCATTGTCACAGGCATAATCGGGGTTGGACAGACCTACCTGAATAATACGATTGGGCAGCGCGTCATGCGGGACTTTCGCAATAACCTCTATAACCATTTGCAGAGCATGTCCTTGCGTTTCTTTACCTCGACCCGCACCGGAGAAATACAATCGCGCCTCTCGAACGACGTGGGCGGCGTCCAAAACGTTGTTACCGACACAGCGACCAGTGTTGTCTCTAACATCTCGACAGCGTTGAGCACCATTATCGCCATGCTCTTCATCAGTCCTTTATTGACACTGATCTCGCTTGGTCTGTTGCCCGTCTTTTTATGGATCACCTACAAGGTCGGCAATGTCCGACGTACCACCAGCAAGCAGACGCAGCAAAGCCTGGCCTCGTTGACCGCCATGATGCAGGAAACCCTCTCCGTGAGCGGCATCCTGCTCATCAAAACCTTTGGTCGCCAGAAATACGCGTCGAACCAGTTTGAGACCGAGAACCAGAAGTTGGCCAACCTTGAGGTGCGGCAGCAGATGATTGGGCGTTGGTTCTTCATGTTCATCGGCACCTTTTTCTCGGTGACGCCCGCGATCATCTATCTGGTCGCTGGTTATCAGATTATTCAAGACCCGCACGCGGCTATCACGCTTGGCGGTATCGTCGCCTTCACGACGCTCCAGAGCAGAGTCTTCTTTCCCATCGGCCAGTTGCTCAACGTGCAAGTTGAGATCCAGGGCGCGTTGGCACTGTTTGATCGCATCTTTGAATACCTCGATCTGCCAATTGAAATCCAGGATAAGCCCGATGCACGCAAGCTCAATCCTAACAATGTGCATGGCGATATCGCCTTTAAAAACGTCTCATTCACCTACGAGCGCGACGAGCCTGCCATCCTGAGCGGTGTAGATGAGAAGGAAAGCAGCGCAAAGCGTCCAATCTCACCGGCACCTCTAGCTGTCACAGAAGAGAGTGTACCGCGTCCAACGCTCAACGATGTTTCGTTTGAGATCAAACCTGGACAACTGGCCGCACTGGTTGGCCCCAGCGGAGCCGGAAAAACTACTATCACCTACCTTGTGCCACGGCTCTATGATGTGGATAGCGGCGCGATTGAAATTGATGGACATAACGTTAAAGATATTGCGCTCTCATCGCTCGGCGAATTAATTGGCGTCGTCACGCAGGAGACCTACCTGTTTCACGCCTCCGTGCGCGAGAACCTGATGTATGCCCGCACCGATGCTACCGATGAAGAGATGGTAGCTGCCGCGAAAGCCGCGGCCATCCATGATCGTATCATGGAACTCGATGATGGCTATGACACCATCGTCGGTGAGCGCGGCTACAAGCTCTCTGGCGGTGAGAAACAGCGTATGGCAATTGCTCGTGTGATCCTCAAGAATCCGCGCATCCTCATCCTGGACGAGGCCACCAGCGCACTCGATACGCATTCAGAGCGTCTCATCCAGGCGGCGTTAGAGCCATTGATGAAGAACCGCACGACTCTGGCGATTGCTCACCGCCTCTCGACCATCCTGGCCGCCGACATCATCCTCGTCGTCGATAAAGGCGAAATTGTCGAGCGCGGCACCCACCAGGAACTGCTTGAGTACAACGGCCTCTACGCCAAACTCTACAACGAGCAGTTCTCCCAGCTCGTCCAGGAAGAACAGGAAGAAATGGCAATTTAAGAGTAGTACAACAGAAGGGGAAGGGAGGGTGCCGCGGGGGACCGGATGGACCCTCTTTTTTGCCCCCCTTTTTTTTTCTTCC
>JBPCJY010000006.1:0-6325 GCA_051004815.1 Ktedonobacteraceae bacterium | reverse complement strand
GACCCCCACCCTAAGGATTGGGGTTTTGTGGAACAAGGGGGGCTGCAGGGGATGGTTTTCCCTTGCAGCCCCGCTTGTCACATGAAATGGATCGGACCACCAGGAACTTGATGCAGTTATTGACTCTATGGATATAGGCCATTTGGGTGGTATACATGCGTATTTTTGCTTACTTGCGGTTGATGGATGGGTTGGCTGTTATAATACACTTGCACTTTGTGTAATACAATGTGTTGTTAGTTGGAAGCGACGAGGAGAAGCGGATTATTTCAGACGAATTAGAAAACACTGCGCACAAAGCGACGATAGTTGCCACTGCCGTTGAAGCTACGGACGAAAAGGTAACGCTACCTGTTGAGAAAGTGGTACCCTCTAAGCGACGCGACCTTTTTTTCAGTAAGGCATTTAGTTTCCACCTGAAGAGCTTTCTACCGGGCGGCGGTGACTACTCATTGCGGCGTTTTAGCATCACGGAAGCGGCGTTTCTATTTATGCTGGCGTATATCGCTTCGCGTGGACTGGGTGTTATCCGCCAGACGATTTTTAATGATCTGTTTGGCACTGGCTCCGCGGCCAACGCATATTACGCGGCAGTACGTTTGCCGGATACACTCTTTGAACTGATCGCTGGTGGAGCATTGGCCCATGCATTTATTCCGGTGTTCCTTTCGTATGAAAAAGATTCCGGTAAAAGAGAAGCCTACCGACTGGCGAGCCTGGTTTTTAATTTGTTGCTGGTTGCACTGACGGTACTGGTCATCATCAGCGAATTCGCGGCTCCAGCGTTTGTGTCCCGACTCCTGGTGCCTGGTTATTCACCTGCTGAACAAGCTTTGACTACGACCCTGACACGTATTATGTTGATTCAGCCACTCATTTTGGGCCTGGGGACGGTGGCCACTGCGGTGTTGAACAGTAAGCGGCAATTCTTGCTACCGGCGGTGTCACTGGCAATTTATAATTTTGGCTTGATTGGCGGGTTGCTTTTTTCGTTAGCTATTCCTGGTGTGGGCATCTATGGCCCAACGTATGGCATTCTGGCGGCGTCCGCATTGCAGGTGCTGGTGATGGTGCCTGGATTGATAAAGCAAGGCTTCCGTTACACGTTTATTTGGAATGTAAAGCATCCACGTCTACGTGAGGTTATGCGCTTGTTGGGGCCAAATGTATTGTCGGTAGTGATAGGCTCTACAGGCCTGGTTATTGATACCAATTTCATTTCCTTTATGCATGACCGTGCCAGCCTTGCGGCAGCACACAATGCCTATATGCTTTTTGCCTTCCCTTTTGCCTTGATTGGTCAGGCGATAGGGCAGGCTGCCCTACCGCAACTGACTGTCCTGGCAACGTCTGGTCGCTTTATGCGCTTGCGCATAACGACCATGAAACTCATTGCATGGGCCATCGTCTTCAGTATCGCCGCTTCGCTTATGCTCTATCTTTTTGGCAAACCCGCGATCCACTTGCTCTTCCAACATGGTGCGTTTACGAATCATTCGGCCACGTTAACTGGCACCGCACTGCTGGGCTATGCACTGGCTTTACCTGGATTGGCGGCTGCTCAACTACTGGTGCAGAGCTTTTACGCGTTGAAAGATGCACGTACACCACTGTTTGCCGATCTGGTGGCCCTGGCAATACGCTGGAGCCTGATTTATGTCCTGACCAGAACGTTCACTGGCACACATGTTATACTTTCTATTCCATTAGCGGTGGCTGGAGCGGGTATTGTCGAAGCACTTTTGTTGGGTTCGTTGCTCTTTGTGCGCTTGCGCGGCAAGGTGAAGAGCGATAAAGGGATGCAACGTCTGGAACGATGGCATACCAAATTGCGCACAGTGGTTTAAAGAGACAAGCGTAGTGGGGGGGGGAAAAAAAGAAAAGGGGAGGGGGGAGGAGGGAGCTTCCTCCTACAACACAGCAGGCTCTTCCTCCCCACCAGGGGCGCAAGTCAGGACCTCCAAATGTCTGGCGGTTCAAGCCACGTATCATCTTGCCAAACATGTCGGCGATTTGCTGAGGTGAGTACTGGCCCTCGGAGCGGTACCACTGGGAAAGCCAGTTGCACATCCCTAACAGGCCATAGGTGGCAATTTTGGGGTCAATGTCGAGTTGAAACACGCCTGCTACCTGCCCTTCTTCAATGATTTGCGCGAAGTAGCGTTCGTAGGCTTTCTTGCGGAGGATGATTTCTTTGGCAAAGGGGCCAGTCAAGTAATGCTGCTCGCGGTAGAAGACTGTCATAGCTGGCGAGCGATCGGCGGCTACGGCGGTCTGGTGTTCCACTGCCCGCCGTAGCTTCTCAGCAGGTGGGAGATCAGCTTCCATGATGCGGCGCAGTGGCTCTTCACTGACCGTCAGGACGGTCAAATAGATGAGGCGCAGGATTTCCTCTTTGTTTTTCACATGGTAATAGAGTGCGCCTTTTGTCGCACCCAGGGCTTCGGCAATGTCATCCAGGCTCGTCGCGCCGAACCCTTTGCGGGCGAACAGTTCGGAAGCCACCGCCTCAATAGCCTTTTGTGTTAAGCGTGTGCGCTTCACTTTAGCGGGCTTGCTCGCCCTGCTTTGTTTTACCCGCAGCTGATCTCGATTCAGAGCCATGGACACCATCCCATTTTCTCTAACGTGTTGCAACGTATAGTAGCGAGTGACAAGTGCTTTGTCAACATTCAGCACACCTTACCAATGTATCTGATAGCGCATATTATACCATATAGTAGAAACTTTCACCAACGTACCCTTGATTTTTCGGCGTATTTATTGTATAAACATACCAGATGTTCAAAATAGTATGGTAGGGTTTGTTGAAGGGGATGGGGAGTGTAATGGCCTTTTGCGTCCCCGTGAAGTGGCAGAGCCGCTTCAAGACGCACGTTCTGAGCAAGGAGCATTGTATGGCATATCCTATAACAAGCAGATTACAGAGCGAAGATGCTTTGCTCGGTCGCATTCGTAAGCAGCAACTTATTGAGACTCTTGATCATATGAGTCCCATCTATCTAGAGGGCATGAAACGTATCTTGACCGTTTCTGCCGATACTGAATTGATCAGCGCACCCGCGTACTATCATGCCGCCGTACATGCGCCAAATTTGAACAATTTTGGTTCGGCAATGTCCATTATTCAAGACGAGTTGTCGCATGCGCATATCGCCTACCGTTTGCTGCGCGACCTTGGCGTTGATACCGAGCAATTGATTTTCGAGCGAGAGCCGAGCAAATTCAAGTACCCGTATTCCTTTGATATCCCACTGGACAGCTGGGTTGAGCTAGTGGTCGCCAATGCGTTCTATGACCGGGCGGGTTATACGCTGCTGGGTGATATCTATCAAAGCACCACTTTTGGTCCTTGGAAGCGTGCGCTGGTGAAAGTGGACAAGGAAGAAACCTTTCACTTGCGGCATGGCGAACAGGGTATGCGCAAGCTCAACCAGGATAGCAGCGGACATGAAGCGTTGCAAAAGGCGGTAGACTGGATGTTTCTGTTGACCGTTGAATGGTTTGGCCTACCAGATGATCTAAAACAGCACAGCGAGCAACTTGAGTACGGCTTCAAGGGCCATAGCAACGACGAATTGCGCCAGATTTGGATGTCTACGGCAGTCCCATTCTGCCAGGAACTGCACCTCAACCTTCCGGCACATTATGACGAGGCGCAGAAAAAGTACGTTGTTGACTGTGCATTTCCGGCACATTTCGACGCGAAAGCCAAACACTGGTTGCTCGAAGATGGTCCCTGCACATGGGATGATGTCATGAAACGTTGGAAGGCACGCGGCCCCATGAATGAAGAGTTTGTTGGCATGATACAGCGCGGCAAGAAAGAGATGCTGCGCCTGTTGGAGCAAGACGCATGACGACTACCTATCCATCTTTAATCGTTCAGAGCGAGGACATGCAAGATTCATCGTGTGCCGCGTTGTGGGATGCCTTGCGCGATGTGACCGATCCAGAAATTCCCATCAGTGTGGTGGACATGGGCTTGATCGTTGATCTCACGCGGCATGAGAACACGGTCAACATCAAACTCACTTTTACGGCTATGGGTTGTCCCGCTACCGAGTTCATTATGGACGATATTCGCGCTCGCCTGCTGCGCGAGCCAGGTGTAGAAGACGTACAGATTGAGATTGTCTGGGAGCCTGCCTGGACGAAAGCCCGGCTCAGCGAAGAGGGCATTGACATTATGCGCAGTTGGGGGATTTCGGCATGAACAACACGGGAACTGAAAGCATACACGCGCCATTGCAACGACGCGACGCGCTCAATGAGCATTGTGTCTGGCAAGTATATGCGCGGCGCAAATATGAAGAGCCGTTGCACGAAATCGGCAACGTCATGGCCGATGATGTCGAACTGGCAACGGTCTATGCACGCAGCATTTTTGACGAATTTAGCTGGGTTGAGATGGTGATTGTCCCGCGTGAGACGATAGTCACCGTCATTGCATCGTGAGGAAAAACTATGACCACTGGGACATATGTAGATAACGCGGCACTTTTTGCGTTGCTCTCGTCACTGGCCGATAACAAACAAGCTGTCGGGCGACGTTACGCGTACTGGTGCAATGGTGCGCCAGCTTTAGAAGCGGCTGTTGCCGCCGCCGCCATGACCCAGGACGAGCTTGGGCATGCACGCACGCTCTATCCCTTGCTGGCGGATTTCACGCAGGGACAGGCCGATCTCCGGCAGGTCGAGCCAACCACGCGTGACTTGCATTACCATCTGGCCGCCCTCGACGCCAACTTTGCGGGCTGGTCCGATTTTGTGGCCACCAATTTTCTGCTGGATACCGCTCTTACGACCTTCTTTGAGGTGGCGCAGCAATCCAGTTACGAACCGCTGCGTCAGCGTTCACGTAAGGTTGTGCAGGAGGAACGCATCCATTTCATGCATGCCGAAGGCTGGGTGCGTCGATTGGCGAAAGCTGGGGGCGCGGTACGTGCCGCACTGATTGTAGCATTACAACATCTGTGGGATGAAACCCTGTGCTGGTTCGGGCCAAACGACGATCCTACCATGCTGCAACTCTCCCGCGAGGGCATTATCGATGGCACACCCGACGAGTTACGCAGTCGCTACCTGCACAAGATTATGCCCGTACTGAACGAACTTGATATTGCTATGCCGGCCACATTTAACGCTACTGATAAACGCTGGGAGTTGACGCAGCCGCTACCCTGGTCCGCATGGGATGCCGTGGGAAGAAGGGTAGGGTAATCGCCATGCACTATCCTCCAGACGAGTCGGCAAAGCAGGTGGAGGTACGCTGCCCCTATTGCGACTCACACGACACGGAATTCTTTTCACTGTTCGGCCAGCAACTGCTGACCGTACAGTATTATTGTAATAACTGTCATACGCCATTTGAATATGTCAAAGATGACGAAATGTTGAACGCATATGCGACACGAAAGGAAGGTCAAGCATGACCACAACAACAGAACGCACCCTGGTAAACTACACGACTACCGACGGTATCGCCATCATCGAGCTTACAAACGCTCCGGCTAATACCTACAGCCACGAGATGATGCGTCAACTCGACGAGGCTATTTTGCAGGCACGCTTCGATGAGAACGTGCATGTGCTCTTGTTGCGCGGAGCCGGCGAGAAGTTCTTCAGTGCTGGTGCCGAGATCAGCATGCTCAATGCTGTTACCCCAACGTTCAAATATTATTTCTGTTTGCATGCCAACGAGACGCTGATGCGCCTGGAACAGACACCGAAACTGGTGATCGCCGCACTCAACGGCCATACCGTTGGTGGCGGCTTAGAGATTGCTCTGGCCTGCGATATCCGCATTGCCAAACGCAATGGGGGCAAGGTTGGTCTGCCAGAAGTCACCTTGGGCGTGCTTCCAGGCACAGGCGGCACACAGCGGATGGCGCGTGCGCTCCCCAAGAACAAGGCTATCGAGCTGATGACCGAAGGCAAGCTGCTAAGCTTTGAAGATGCACTCGCCCTTGGCCTCATTAACTACATCTACGAGCCAGAAAACTACTGGGACGAAGTAATGAAGTACGCGAAGTCGTTCTGTCCGCCTAACAAAGCCTCGAAAGCTGTGGGACGCATCAAGCGTGCGGTGCAGTCCGGTGCGGAAGTTTCGTTCTCTGAGAGCCTGGCGATTGAGCGTGAGCTGCAACAACTCCTGTTCCAGAGTGAGGATGCCAAAGAGGGCATCGCTGCCTATAGTGAGAAGCGCACAGCCGAATTCAAAGCCCGCTAGGCAGATCAATACAGGTGAAGTGGGAAGCAAGAAGAGCAAAGGGGGGCGACGCTAGCTGTCCTGCCTTTCCCCTCCCCTTTCTTCCCCCCTCTC
>JBPCJY010000005.1:0-9801 GCA_051004815.1 Ktedonobacteraceae bacterium | reverse complement strand
ACACTGCTCAACTCGTGGCGCCGTCCCGCTTGCAGATGCGGCCCCTGCAACTGGCCATCCTTGAGATTCCACCGCACCGTGATTTTGAGGGCCGCTTTGCTCTTGTCCGGCTGGCCTTCTCGCGCCGCTCGGCCTCCACAGCCCCTCCAGACCTCCGCCAAGGCCGCAGGCAACGCGATGGTGCTGCCATCTTCGACCCACACCGCTGTGAAGGGTCTCATCCAATCCAGCGTCACCCCTTGTCCCCGCACCACCTGCTGCACCGCTCGCCGCAACAAGGCCAGCAGCCAGTCGGCGCTTCGCGGCGTCCAGTGACAGTCTACCGCCTGCTTGCTCACGGTGAGTCCCAGACTTCCCGCAAAGCGCGCTAACGCGCTGGGGCCGCTGTGCGGCTGACTCCACCAGCCCATCACGAACAAGAGCGCCAACTGTGCAAAGCTGATCGTGCGTTCGCGCATCCCCATCTGTCTCGCCAGTTCGGGGGCATCGTGCTCAAAGAGGTGTTTCAACTGGCTATTCACTCGTGCTATACTCAACATCGCATCACTCCTGTGAAAGAAGCTTGGTCATTTTCACCTCTATCTTCTCACAGGAGTCGCTGTTTGTCACCTCTTTTCTTCATCTCTTCCTTTCTTAACTTGACGCCTATGGGGTACCCTTTACGGGTACCCTGGGGCGGCGGGTGTCGGCTGTGCTCTACTCTTCTACCACCACCAGCGCGTGAACACGTCTCATCTGGAAATTATCGGGCCAGCGCATAGCTAACTCTTCCCAACTCACACCTGCATCAGCGGAGCGGAAAATGCCTTTATTGCTGCCCGCATAAAAGACTCCCGCTTCGGCTGGATTGGCAGCCAATACAAAGGTCAGTAATCCCTTTTCTTCAGGCAAACCAGCTCGCACCTGTTGCCAGGGACTGTTATGGCTACGGCGGTAAACTGCTGACGCCGCGCTCATGGGATTATGTGCTTGCTGTGGACCGTGTGCCGCGGATAGAACAAGTGTGTCTGGATCAGCGGGATCAACCGCTACGCTCCAGAGGTAATGGTGGGCGAGACCTTCATCGGGCCGATACCATGTATCTCCACCAGTATCGCTCTCAACGAAGCCATTTCCTGCATGCATAAAGCCATCCCCAGCCGCGGAATAGAGGCGATTGGGCGCAAGTTTATGCATTGCTAAGGTATGCGTATCAAAGGGGCCATCCGGTTTTCGATCTTCCCAGGTTTCTCCACCGTCGAAACTGCGAATAAGCGCACCTGCTTCAATGGCTGTATAGAGACGACCGGGTTGGAGTGGATCAGGTGTCATCCAGCGCACATGATGAGTATAGGGACGCGGTGGAAAACTCCAGGTTGGGGCAGAGGGTAACTGACGCAGTGTTGCAAGATCACGCCAGCTTGCGCCACCATCCTCCGAACGGTAAATGGCACTCGGTTCTGTTCCTGCATAGACGACGCTCTGTCCATGGGGACGCTCTAATGGACTGATGGCCACCGCCATGACCTGCTCACCAATGATGTTTGTTCCTACGTTTTCCCACGTTCTTCCGGCATCGTTACTGCGCCACAATCCCCGACCAAAGGTGCCACAATAGACCTCTGCTGGCTGTTGTGGATCAACCGCCAGACATTGTGTAGCCAGACCAGGGAGTTGCGCATCAACAACCCATTCCCCATCTCGCTGACGTGCGATGGCCAAAGCTTTGTCTGTTGCAATGTATACTTTTTTCATGCCATACCCCTTGCATATAATGCTGAGTCTATTTTTCAAACCCGTGTGCTTTCTGCTCTACACATATCATACAATGAATTACCCAATAGCCGTCGCCAGTTCCCAACTTTATTGCGCTTCTACTTGAGTAATAAATGACCTGCCAAAACAATGAGAGCCTGCACCCTCAAGAAAAAACCAACCTTGCCGATAGAGAGATACATATGGTCAGATTAAGTAGAGCCTACCTTGAGGGATTACCAGGGCCTGTGAATTATTACCAGGGCGACCGCGAGGGTCGCCCCTACTATACACGAGCCTGACAAGCCGATTCACCCGTGTATAGTAGGGGCGACCCTCGCGGTCGCCCTGGCACTCTTGCCTTGAGTGATTACCATCCAACAACAATCGCTACATGAGACACAACTGCTACAAGTGATACAACTGATACAAGTGACACAATCAGAAATGTCAGGCCAGATGAGTGTTTGGGAGACGTTGTGCGATAAGCACAACACCTGCGGACGTGGCAATTGTTAAAAGAAGCGCAACTCGTAAGGTGAGCAGAGCCGCCAGTAGGCCGATCAGGAGTGGACTGATGAGAAAGACCGATTAGCCGCAAGCGGTCACGATGGCGACTGCACGAGCTCCTTGCTGTGCTCCTACACGTGCGGCAAGCGAAAATGCTGTTGGCACCAGCGGTGCTTGACCCAGCCCTACCAGCAGGAGTCCACCCACCGCGAACGGTGCGGAGGTCGTGGCAAGCGCGACGATCATTCCAAGTGCCGAGAGCATTCCTGCCATCGTAATCACAGAACGCTCCCCGTATCGTCGCAAGGCGGCTGTACTACTTAGCCGCCCAATCATACCAATGAGATAGAAAGCCGCTATGCCCATGCCGCCCAGCAGTGCGCCTGAGCCAAGCAAATTGCGCAGATAGACGGAGGTAAAGCCCTCCAGTGTACCATCGGTGAAGAAGGATAGGCTTACAAGTATAGTCGCCAGTATCATTACAGGCATGGCAAGCAGCATCATAACAGATGGCTGTGCATGCGAAGGCGCGGACGCAGCATCTGTTACCTTTACAGAGGTTGCCAATCCAACAGAAGGCAATGGTAGCCAGCGTGCGACAACAGCCAAAAGCAGAAACACTATCGCCGTTGCCGCGTAGATAACCCGAAAGCCAATGCCACCAGCGAGAGCCGTAGCACTCCCGATGGCACCAAGGGTAGCACCTCCACTAAAGCCTGCATGGAAGAGGGTCATGCTTTTGCTGACATAGTGCCGCTCATAGTCTCCCGCAATGCTGTTTACGGCAAGATCGTAACAACTGGCACACGCTCCCCCAACCAAAATGATGATGAGCAGCAGCGCGTAGCTTGAGACAAAGGCCATGGCTGCGAAGAAAATGCCCAGCCCACCAATACCGAGCAAAAGAATGAGTCGCCTCGTGAGATGCTCCGCCAGAGAGCTACCAAGCAGAAGCAACACGATGCCTGTAGATGAAAAACAGGACAGCGCGATACCAAGCAGCGCGGGCGAGAGTTTGAGCGCATTCGTGAGATCAGCGACAAGAACAGTCCAGACCCCAACATAGAAGCCGAGGCCAATAAAAATGATGATAATGCCCCAGAAATGCACGCGTGGCGCATGGACTTTTTTCTCTTGCGAGTCCTTATTATGTAGCACCCTAAACATTGTATCAGCTAACGCCCCAACCCGTCAAAGACAATGTATACAAGCAACCAACCGTAGGGACGCGATTTATCGCGTCCCTACACGCCATTCATTACCCCCAATGCAGCCAGAGAAAAGCGTTATAGAGTTGCGTCTGCCAGACGCCCCAGGAGTGAAAGCCATTCTGAATATCGAGATGGTAGGGGATATGGAGCCTATCAAGCTCCTGCACAAATTGCTTGCTATCGCTATAGTAAGGTTGATCTTTGGTGGCCGCGCCTATATAGATGTGTAGTTGCCAGGCCCGCGCAACCGTGGGAAGGACATCGAGTGGGCTGTTCTCACGGATATACGCTGCGTTTCCACCCCAGATGCTTCCTTCAGCACGGTAATAGCCGCCGAGCGAGATCACGAAGCCGAAAACGTCAGGATGATGGACGGCGATATTCATCGCCCCAAACCCACCCATGGAGAGTCCACCAATGCCACGATATGCCGCCTCTGCTATTGTGCGATACTTTTGATCAACGTACTTGACCAGATCGAGCGCGACGTAGGTTTCGATGTTTTGCCGATGATCAAAACTGTTGCCCCATTCACTTGTGGACCCTGGTCGTCCATTGCCGTCAGGGAGAATCAGGATCACTTCGGACATCTTGTTCAAAGCAATCAGTGTATCAGCAGATTGATCCGCTTTACCGGCAGAAAACCAATCGCGCTCACCTCCTGGTGAGCCATGCAGGAGGTAGAGTGTGGGGTAGCGTTTGTTTCGTCCCTGGGCTGTATTGTAGGAGGGTGGCAGGTAGACGAGAAACGACCTCCTCTGCATGTTAAGTGCCGGACTAACGACCTCATCCTGCACAATGGTGCTGTGTGCCGCTCCATCCTTGGTGTGCAGCAATGGCGGCTTGTGGAGACCAATATCGGGAGAAAAAATGAATAAGTCGCTCGCTCCACTGGCCAATAGTATGAGGCTCAGCATAATAAGAGTTCCTAGCCAGGAGCCAACTATCTCTCTCACGCTATGTGTACTGGAGGAATAGGGACGTGTCATTTCTTCTTTACGCTGCATTGCCTTGTGAGCATGACCGGGCATAGACCGTTGCCAGATGAGACGTAGCAGCAAGTAGGGAGGATCGAGCAGCACCTCGCCCAGTGCCTTACCCACTGCCGCTCCCACAAAGGCACAGAGCAGGGCCAGAGCCAGCATAACACAGGCGGTATAAAGCAGTGCGTCACTATTGAGTGGTTCAAGGATGCCTCCTGGATTGTGGAACGGCTGAAGCTCAAGTTGGATAAAGGCCATAAGGTAGCTAAAACAGAACATGCTGCCCGCGCCGAGCATAGCTCCCACTTTTCGGCGTCCGCCAGCCGCGCCAACGAGAGCTGCACCGGCAGTCATGATAAGGGCAGCAATCAGCTGCGCCCGCAGTGGATCAAGGCCAATAGTGATGATAAAAGAAGCAAGGTTGCTTATGACGAGGTTATTGAACAGCACGACACCACCAAGCAGTGCCAGCACAAATGACACGCAGCCTGGCAGGAAAGCTGTGAACCGTCGCCCGTTCATAGTCAATTGCTCTTCTCTCTACACTATGTGCTCAAAACGCTCCCATTAACGTTCCCATTTAGGAATGTGATGGCACCCTTGCCAGTTCGGCTGCACTCCTGGGCGTGGCGTGGCGTCTCAGTTGGTGACCACCAAGGAAACGAACGCATGCGCGGGGTAAGGACACATCTTGTTGATGAGCGCGATAAAGTGCCCAGCCAACGGTGGGAAGCGTCAGCGTGTGAGAGTAGACGAGGTAGCGACTCTCCCACTGTGGCTGAAACTTTTTCTTAAACGTGAAAAGCGAGTGATTATTTCCTGGGTTGCCAAAGTGCTGCGTCAGGAAGTCGATACTCGTTCCCACAAAAGTCTCATCCGTGTGAGTGGTATTACTCAGGGGAGCAAGACCTAAACTGACTCTATCGCTGCCTTCCTTTTTGAAGTACTCAATGGAACGTGCGAGTAAAAGTTCCATCGTCCCTGGGGTGGCCTGTTCAGCACGACGCATCAGATCGAGTCCCCAACCATGCCATCCATAGATTGGTACAAAGGTTACAAAAGCATGCACCTTGTTGTTGTCATCAACGGCCAGGGCATAGATTTGTTCATTATCACCATAGGGATCGAAGTGGCCCATACTGAAGCCCATCTCTGAACTGCCTTTGCTCGCTAACCACATCTGTGAAATGTGCTCCATCTGGGCTAGCAGGGTACTATCCTGTAATTGACCATGAGCAATAACAACGCGTAATCCCTCCTTCTCTGCCCGCTTCGCGCTCGCACGCACGTTAGCCATAACACTGCCTGCGAGTGTAAACGTTTGTGGTGTAATGATGGCATCCTCGCCAATTTTCACGAGATGCAATCCTGCTTTACAATATAGGTCGGCTGTCGTATCGCATACCTGCCAAAAGACAGTCGTCCAATCCTGCTCGGAGCAGAAGGCCAGGAACTGCTGGATGGTTGTGAGCATCTCTTCCTCTGGCCCAATAGGATCACCTGCGACAACCGCGACCCGTCCTTCCAGCACATAGCTGATGACCGACTTCCTCGAAGCGGAGAAGAAGTACGATTTGTCCATTCCCAGAGCAAAGTAGGAGATGGAGTTTTTGCCATACAGACGGGTGAGACCTGCCACAGCTTGTCGTGTCTGTTCATCAGAAAAGAGTGTTGCTGCCACCGGACGCAGCACCTTCACGATTCCATACAGCACAGCACTCAGACAGAGCATTGGCAGTACATGCCCAAAGACAAAGGCCTGGGTACCAGGCGTGAGGTATAAACGGGTATGCGTGAACAGGCGAAGAAGCACTTCTTCAAAACCATAGTGATCAATCACAGGTTCAAAGTCTTTATACAAGATGAGAAAACCACCAAGGGTATAAAGAAGTACAATGCCCAGGCCGCTGAGAAGAGCAAGATAGCCACGCCATATCGAAGGAGGATCACTCCTTGCTTGAAAGAAGCGAGAGCAAACTACGAGCAGCGTAACAAGTCCGCCGGTGATAATGCTCATGAACACCTGGCTTCCATCCAGCAGACGAAACATCGTTGACAGGAACAAAAAGATCACTGCTATACACCATGCTTCATGCTTTCCACGCATCAAACCGGGGAAGAGCATGAGCAAGAAAAAGCCACAGACAACGATAAGCTTAGGCATGCCCTGGTGCATATCGAGAGGCCATGAGCTCAGCACTATGTCCCAATTAGGTTTGGGGCTGATGATCGAGAGCATATTCATTAAACCAGTCAACCCAGCCGCCAGTGCCAAAGTAAGGCGTACCAGGTAACGGGAACGATAAAAATGTAGCGTTTGAGCAGCTTTTATTCGCGTTTTCATAACTTATTCCATGCCTATTATAATTTTTACATGACCGATAGCAAACATACCTATTCATCTGCACACACTGAGTATATATGCTCTACATGAGGTGAACGTTAAATGTAAGGTGAGACTATCTATTTGAGAACAGTTTTTCAGTATGGGCCACTGTCCCATTTTTAGCTCTTATCGTTCGCGACGTTCGGAATAGTACTCGGTATTTATACGTAGGGAGACGGTAATATTATCACATGGGTTTTCCAAACCCGTCGTTTATGCTAGCTATAGTATCCACAAAAGCCTCTTTGTGAATGTACGGATTGCCCCTAATACTCATCTTTTCTTGAGCATAGCATCTTTTTTGGCGTAGAGTAGTAATGCGGATAACAAAAAGAGTGTGGGCTACTTCACACTTTTTCACTGCACTAGAAAGGAACGAGAACAATGGCTACTTTCACAGCCGCCGCCCCCGACTATCGTCGTGAGCTTGGTGATGGGCTTATTCAGCGTTGGTCTACGCCAGAGGATACAGAAAACATTGCCCAACTGTGTGGTATGGTCTTTCGCGACAAGGAAGATGAGCCGTTCAATCCCCGTATGATGGATAATGTGCGTCGGCAGATGAGTGGTTCTTTCCCACTGATGGGGCCGGGCGACTATGCGCTGATAGAGGACACGGGCAAAGAAGGCAACCCTCTTGTGGCTTGCACCTGCCTTTGGCGACAAGGATGGGAATACGAGGGCATTGCCTTTGGCGTTGGGCAGCCAGAATTTGTTGCCACGCATCCGGACTATCGCCATCGTGGGCTTATCCGCGTGCTGTTTGCTATGCTGCATACGCGTAGCGAGGCGGAAGGACACCTTGTGCAGGCGATTACAGGCATCTCTTACTTCTATCGTCAATTTGGCTACGAGTATGCCCTGGAATTGGAAGGGCGCAGAGTCACCTATCTTTCGCTCATCCCCAGAACACAAGCGTCTACTCCTGAGCCATATTCACTACGAGCGGCGACGCCTGATGACATTCCTCTGCTGATGGAGTTGTATAATCGCCAGCGTTCAGCAAGCATGCTCTGGTCTATCGCTTCAGAACGCTTCTGGCACTATCATATTGAAGAGGTGAAGGACGCACTCGTCGTTGGTAAGCAAATGTGTGTGAGAATGATCGTTGACAATGCGGGTACTGTGCAAGGGTATCTGATGATGGCCATCAAACGTTGGGACAACAGTCTCAATGTCTACGCACTGAACGTCGCGGTTGGTGTCAGTTGGCAAGCGGTGATGCCACCACTTTTGCGTGTACTGCAAGCCTATGGGCTACAGCTACCAGCGGTCGGACCTGATGTTCCACCTCTGAATGAAATAAGCTTCTTACTAGGAAGCGCACACCCTGTCTATGACGTGCTAGGCGAGCTGGCCCCATTCTATGAGCCACCCTATGCCTGGTATGTGCGCGTACATGATGTACTGGCATTCACCCGCCACATTGCCCCGGCCTTAGAGAGGCGTCTAGCAAACTCGGTGGCAGCAGCCTACACAGGCGAACTCACGCTTGACTTCTATCGAGGCGGTATGCATCTAATCTTTGACAAGGGGAACATCACGCACATTGAGCCGTGGCACGCACCAACCTACAAGAACAATGCAGATGCAAGTTGTCCGGCACTGGTTTTCTTGCAACTGCTCTTCGGCTATCGCAGCCTGGATGAACTGCGCTATGCCTTTCCTGATGTGCGAGTAGAGAAAAGCGAGGCAGGAGTGGTACTCAACGCGCTTTTCCCCAAGAAATTCTCCTGGATTCCTGGGTGAGCCGTTAAGCTAGCTCACCTCAGAACACCATGGAGTGCATAGTATTTATTTGCTCTGGTTCAAATTGATGGAGCCAGTATTCGTGTTAAGGATTATTTGGGTGGTCGGCGAGTTGCCAACATCGCCATGCACCTCGCTGCCCAATCCTTGCTTGTCGGTGCTAGACACCGGGAAATCCGAGTTGAATGAGCCTGTGTCGGTCTTGGCATCCACATGAAAGGTCGAGTCGGAAGGTAATGTCACCTTCACTGAGCCGGTATTGGTGGCAAAAACATAGTCACTGTTCTGTGCAATAGTGCCGTTAAACTTGACCGAGCCAGTATCAGTTTTTAGCGTTGAAGAACCGGTGAGGTTATCCTGCTCCGCGGTAATAGAGCCGGTATTGCTTTGCAGTGACATCTGACCGGTAACACCGTTGACATCTATGCTGCCTGTATTCGATGTGAGATTCAAGTCAATGGCACTGGGTACGCTGATATCAAGGTTGACAAGTGGCAGCCCGACAAAGCTGGGACCATTATCGACGGTGACGGTGACAGTGTTGTTGTCACTTGACTCTGTGTAGTTAACGTGAATGTTGTTGGGGTTGCCGCCAAAGCCTTCGGTGAGTTTCGTGGCACGAATGGAAACGCTACTACCTGTCCCACCAGAATGGATATTGACACGTCCCGTGGGATCATCAATCACTAAATGCGGACTTGTACTGACCTGGAAAGTGCGGCTTTCAGTAATGCCAGGCCCAAAACTGGGGCCACCGAAGCGGTTGAAAGCAAAACCAATGCTGGTGCCTATCAGGCTAAGCACTATCAGGGTGGCGGCAATAGCAATGATACAACCCATGGGACCACGTCGCTTGCGCCGTTGTGGCTGAAGCTTTTCGCCGTACATCTGTTCGGGGGCCGCTCCCTGCCATGGTTGCTCGCGTGGGTCATCATTAAATTGTTGCGGGCTTTGGGGGCTATAGCCGCCTTGCCCATGAGGGTCGTTATACATGGGTTGTTGATTGGGTGGCCCGTATTCCTGGTTATTCATCATGCTGATTGCTCCTTATATAGTCCTATAGTCCCTTAAAAAGAAGAGTGCTTTTGCCATAAGTGGCTGTATATAACCAATGTTGCTAGTTGGAGAAGGGCTAGAGAGAGAACTGAGCAATAGCCAGTTTGCCGTCAGCCAGTTCGATCAGACAGTTGAGCATGGCTGCGAGATAGCCAAAGCGTGCTGTCAAGTA
>JBPCJY010000004.1:0-17699 GCA_051004815.1 Ktedonobacteraceae bacterium | reverse complement strand
TGCCTCCACTGCTTCTCATTGAGCAACTGGCGCATCTGCTGATATTTTTCTGTCCGCTTGTCTTGCTCCATGCTCAGGAGTATAGCACTTCTTCTTCATCTAGTCAACTTATTTGAGAGACCGTCCTAAGCGCAGATCGCCAAAATACTGCCGCACCAACGTATTGTTTTTCTGTTCGACGTTGCGATGATCATTCTTGTGATACGGACGACTGCGCGAAAGATGCACCCCTGTCACTTTCTCGTGCCAAAAGCGCACCAGATGCCCATTGAAGAACTCCGGACCATTATCAGGATGCAGTTCTTTCATGGCAAAAGGTACCCGTTGAGTGACGTGCTCAAAGGCTTCGCGCATGGCATGGTAACCTCGTCCTTTCAACATCACCCGTTCACTGGCGTCCCGTTGCCACATCAATTAATTGCAGCGTATGTCCATATTCACCCGCACTGCTTTCGCCGCTATGATGCACCAGATCGACCTCGAAATGGCCTGCTTCTGCCATATCCCAGGCAATGCGTTTCATCGGTACTCCTTTGGTCGCTTGATTGGTTCGCCGTGGTCCTGGACGCGGCAAACGAGTTTTCCGGGAGCGATGGTTGCGTAACAGTCGTTGCACCGTGGCGACACTGATGGTCGCCAATTGGCTCTCCACCTCGGCTTCGAGCACGAGCACTCCAAAGCGCGCTAGGTGCTGAGCCTTCTTCACTAACGTCGGCGTGAGTCGTTCTGCACAAATATAGTCTAGACTTTCCCACACTTTCAAGATCACGCGTTCACTTTCCACGCTATACGTGCGACCGCGTTGCGTGTGGCGTTTCTTGCGCTCCAGACTTTCTCCATTGAGCAAGCGGATCAGATGTTTGCGGTGCTGTTTGGTGATGTGTTCCATTTCCGTCAACACGTGGCTCCGTTCCCTACGAGTCGCTTTCTGATAGCGCGGTGCCATCAGTTTCACCTATTTGCGCCTTTCATCAATCGTCATTTCCTCTGACATTGGCATCGCTTCCCTCGGCTTCAGTACCATTTTCATTTGAGGGAACCATACCACCTTTAGTAACATTTTACATGACGGAATACGTCCCATTGCCTTGGAACACTCCTTTCTGCTATACTAGCAACGGATGACAAAAAGGGGGGCGGCGAGAGGCGCGTAAGGAACATCAAGTTTCCTGCTCGTACTCACGGGGACACCCGTGGTGACACTCAGCTCTGCTGGACGCGCCAGGATCAGCTTGAAACACGGACTTGGGTGGTACCAAATCCCAACGATCTCATCTCGTTGCCGCCTCGCTCATTATATGCCATTTTCATGCTCTTCTCTGACACCGCGGTGTCATGACGCTTGAAATGTCGTTGAAGCCAATCACGTTGCCCAGGGCTTGCAGGTGGTCTAAATGGACTGGAGTGCCCGTTCGGGATTGAAGACAAAAAGAGGCTCAGGATGATAGTTGTCCTGAGTCTCTTTTTTACTCTGAATGAGGAAAATGGCAAGCCATTAGTGTAGTTTATTGTGGTTTGGCTCGATTAATCGCCGCCTGAGTAAGGTAATGGTAAGCAGAATTAAGTGGTGGAAGTCTGCTCATTTTCGTGTTGCTTCTGGTGCTTGACCCCATTTGTTCTGATCTCTCGTAATTCTTGATATGTGGTGCTTTCGTAGTTTGCGTTGTAACGTCCCAACTCTTCTCCGCACTGAGGGCAGTGTGCTATTATTTGGTCACCTCGTTCTTGGAACCTTACATATGCGGTTGGCTCTGGCCCTGTAGTGATCCACCGTATGACCGTTTCTCCTTCGTGCTGAAATTCTGGCTCTCCATCTGGATGATCGGTGATTGCCAGTCTTATTTTTTGTTCGGCTGTGAGTTCACTCATATTCTTTCTCCTGCTAGTTTTTTTGGAGGTCTTGTATCTTTCTTGCTAGGTTCAGATGGTAGGTGGTTATTTTGTCTTTGTTCGAGCATTTTTTGATAGTCTCTTGCAAAAGGGGATTTGGATGTTGCTAAGTCCATCTCGAAACGCTTTCTTGTGGTTCCTGGTAGTTGTGGAAGCTCGGTGAAACCTGCATCCCTACAGAGTTTTATAGCATGTGCTGCTCCGCTGGATGCGTGAAGTTTTTCTATCGTGATGTTTTGCTCGGCTAGCATTCCAAGTACCTCTATGCACCCTTGGATGAGTCGCATACCGTACAATTCCTCTTTGGGGGTTCCTCTTCTCACTTGCATGTCTAGGGAGAGACTATGCACTGGTTGTCCTGGTACGAAAGGAAGTATGCTGTCTGGCATTTCTAATATTTGCTGATATCTGAGGTAGAAATTATTTTGCCCTGCATTCATTATCTCTTCTAAAATGTCTCTTCTGAAAGGGATAAGCCCCAGGAAACCCACAACTATTCCCTCTTTTTTCACGACATAGTAGATAGAATGATTCTGTTTGTAACTGTTTAGTCGGGCTTCGTAGCTTGGTGTTCTGTCTCCCCATAGGTTTGTGCAGACTTCATGAATTCCCCGTATGTCCTCCTCTGCTGCCTTGATAAATTTTGACGTGTCTTTGCTATAGGTGAGTAGGAATAGTTCACGTTCTTTTACCATCTTGTCTATATCTTCTTGGGGATAGTAGCCTTCCTTCATATTGGGTGGCACAATTCTTCTGATTTTTCCCACTTCTACGAAGTGATAGAGTGTTGAACTTCCTATCCCTAATTTTCTCATAGCTTGAGAAGCACTGTAGTAGCCTTTAGGTGCTTTTCCTGATTTTGCCATTTGTTTTTGCTCCTTTCGCTTTCCTTTCTATATTGCAGCCTAATTTTGCTTTGCGTCAATTATAACACCTTGGAAACTAAAAATCAAAAGTATCTCTGATAGGTTGGAAAGTTTGTTACCTTTACCTCTGTCGTTCGTAGTAATATTTACTGGATACTAAGATAACTATGACAACTTGGAATGTTGACAATCTTTGATAAGTATTGTATATTATGTGTAGGCACTGGAAGCTAAGAAACTTTGGAGGGTAAGTGCGTAAGTTTTTCGTCGTGTGCAGTACAAATGGCAAGCCATGAGAGGTGTTGGCTCGTATGTGAGAGGCATGAGTCAGCGATGTGAGAACGAATGGCAAGCAAGCTGTAAGCACACAAGGAGGTTCAGCATGGAAATGACGGTTGAGGATGTGAGGATGATGCGCTTGGTCAAGCAGGCAACTGCACAAGGGCTGGTCATCGCCCAAGACTATCAAACCCGCGAGATACTGTTGTTCGCTCCAGCCGGCGTCGTACATCGTCATTGGGATGTGGCAATGGTTCAGGCGTGGTTGCGGCACTATGCGGAATGTGGGAAGCATGGGCGTCGGTGCTTTGTTCACACTTGGTTTAAGTGTGGATGTATTCCCGTGTTGACGGCGTCCTATCACCTCTCACGGCAAGCGGTTTTTTCATGATCTTGGAGTGTATGTAGCAGAGGAATGGCAAGTCATTTGGGGTGCTAACTAGCGTGTGAGAGACGCTAGTTAGCGATGTGAGAACGAATGGCAAGCCATTTGAAAGGTCAGCATGCTCGGTTCTCTTCTTTATCATAGAGCTAGTGGGCCGAGCATGTCAAGGAAGGATGGTTTTGGTCTATGACACGGCTTTCGCAAACGGCTTTGGATGGAGACCTGTTGACCAATGAGCAATTGTATCTCGTCGATGTGGGCAAGTCTATCCGTTGGACGGCTGAGCAAGAGTCGATGCTGGTTGAGCGTGCGCGGGGTGGGGACAACCAGGTGCGTGATGAGATTGTCCTGGGTCTGTTGCCTTGGGTTCAACGCTACGCTTTTCGCTATGCGACCACCTATCGGTGGGTTTCGACTTCTCTGGAGCATCTTGATCTCGTCCAAGAGGGATCACAGGCTCTTCTAGAATGTTTTGAGCAAGCTCTTCACGCCGAGAATCCTCTGTCGTACTTACTCGGATGTGCCTATGGAGCGATACGGCGATACTGTCACCGTTTTAACAGCTTGATTGTTTCTCCTGAGATGGCGTGTCCGTGTTGTCCGATTGAGCGTCTGGATGTTCCGGTGTCTGGCGGGGTGGTGTTTGAAGGCGAGGAAAAGATGACGCTTGGTGAGAGGGTGTCTGCTCCTTCTCATGTCGTCAGTGCGGTGGATGAGAGACCGATTGTGCAAGCCATAGACACCTTGGTGCCCACCGTTCGTGAGGTGATGTGGCGGTGGAGCGGTTTGGCGCAGACCGGGGCCGAGACCGTACAAGAGATCGCTGGTGGGGCTCATGGAGATAGTTCCGCTTATAAAACGGTGTATAGCAGGTGGTGGCGTGGACGGCTGGTTTTGCGAGAGAAGCTCAAGCAGGTGTATCCTCGCTGGTACGCTCAAAGTGTCTTGGAGGGGCCGAAGTACAAAGTGTATCAGGAGGTGCGGATAAATAGGGGCCAACGACAACGACTCGACCGGGCATATGATGCGTTACAGGCTCGTGGGCAAAAGGTGACTGGTGTGGCTCTAGGGAAAGAGGCAGGTGTTGCCCATACGCGTGTTGGGGTGTACTTACGGGAACGGGAGAGGGCGGGTGACGTGGTTGCGGTGGTGGCTTGAGATGGTGAAAGGTGGTTGGTCTCAGGTGAGGGTGGTGTGCCAGATGCAGATTGGCTTCCGCGCTTGGTGCATGTGGCTCACCTCTGCGCACGCCCCACACCCATCGTTAGCAATGGGCTGGGTGAGGGGCCACCTCGCTTCTCTAGCTAACGATGGGGGATGTCTGTGTGTTGTCGGCGGCACGCGCAGCGGCGGCGGCATGCCCCTGGGGCCGCCGCTTGCCGCCAACAACCAACCGACTTTTTTTGCAGCAACCCAAAAAAGTCGGGGCGCGGAACAAAGTAACACGCGCCCCTATAAATACAAAAAGGGCTAGCTTGCTCCCCCATACCTACAACGATGGCAAGCTATTAGCGGATTGTGAGGTGGCAATATGGCAAAACGTGTTAAGAAGCAATCCCAACAAGAGAGTGGCAATGATTTGCTCCTGCCGTTACTCACCATTGCCGATGTGATGCAGTTGTTCAAGGTTAGTCGGCCAACAGTATACACCTTGATACGTGAAGGGCTACCAGTTATTAAGTTCGGTCGGGCTGTACGATTTGCCCCTGGTTCAATAGGGCGTTTTGTCGCTCAACGTGAGCAGATAGGATAGGTGGTTTGAATGGCAAGGCGTAAACATGGTGAGGGTTCAGTCTTTCAACGTAAAGATGGTCGTTGGGTCGCCCAGGTGCGGCTTGAAAACGGTAAGCTTAAATCGACCTATCACAAATCAGAGAAGGAAGCGAACGTAGTCCTTAGAAAGACGCTACACGAGCAAGAGCAGGGGACATTATCCACTGGCCCTCAACAACTACTCAAGGTGTACTTAGAACAATGGTTAGAGCAGGTGTTTAGACCTTCTTCACATAACGTTGGTACATATAACATGTATCGCATTGTGATACAGAAGCATCTCATACCTTCTCTTGGCTATATTCGGTTGCAAAAGCTTACACCTCAACAGGTACAGGCATTCTACACACAAAAGCTTAATGAGGGGCTTAGCCAAAAGAGAGTAAAAGGTATTCACTCGGTACTCCATGAAGCCCTGGAAAACGCTGTAAAGTGGAATTTAATAGGGCGTAATGTGTGTGACCTTGTTAACTCACCTATCCCTAAGCGTCATGAGATACAACCGCTTACTCAGGAGCAAGCGCAACGCTTGTTAAAAGCGGCACATGACCACAAGCTAGAAGCATTACTCACAGTAGCCGTTACAACAGGTATGAGGCGTGGTGAACTGCTTGGTTTGCATTGGCAAGATATAAACTTACGAACAGGAAGTCTCCAAGTGAAACGTACTGTCAATCGCATCGGGAAGTATGGGCTTGTCGTGTCTGAACCAAAGACGGCGAGAAGTAGGCGTAACATCGTGTTACCGGCCTTTGTGATAGGCGTACTCAAGCAGCATCGTGAACGCCAACAGGAGATGAGAAAACAAGCTGGCGGCTCCTGGCGAGAAATGGATATCGTATTCTGTAGCATGGTTGGCGGATACATAGAACCAAGTAACCTGCAAGGGTGGTATAAGAAACTTCTTAAAAGTGCAGAGTTACCGGATGTCCGCTTTCATGACCTGCGGCATAGCGCAGCAACCATCTTGCTCGGTATGGGTGTCCATCCAAAAGTAGTCCAGGAGCTTCTTGGACACAGTAGCATTAGCATGACAATGGACGTTTATTCGCATGTGCTACCTTCCATGCAGCAAGAGGCAATGAAGAAGCTGGACATATTGTTTAGGGATGATAAGGAATAGGTAAAAAGCACCGTCGACTTTTATGATTTAGATTTGCGGCGTCGATTAAGGTCAGCTGGTAGCTCATAAAGGTTACGTAGTAGCTCACGGACAAAGCGTAAGAGATCACCTGCATCTTCTACTGAAACCTGATTTATTACATCATAATGTCCTCCGCTATTTCCTACTAAGCGGACCTCACGTACCCATTCTACAAGGGTCGGATGTAAAACACCCTTAGTTTCTAATTTTCTCAAACGTTCAGCGAGAGAACCGCTAGTTTCACCTTTTTCGACTGTGATTGCCTCAAGAGTTCTACGCGACATAACGGCAGAAGCTCGCGGACAATCAGCATGTAATGCTTTAGATGCTTCCGCAAACGCTTCTGCGATTTCGGCTGGAATATCCTTTGGAAGCTGTGTATTAGGAAGAGGCCACCAGTGAATTCCAAGATAAGATATTGTTCCTCCCCCTTTTTCTTTTTCACGCGCTGGATGGTCTCCGACCCATTCCTCTTCAACGACTATTGTAGGTTGATTGCAGTAGCTGCATAGGAGTGAGACAGCTTGATCAAGGATAACGTGTTCACGGGTTCCATCTCGGTTTGCAGCGAAGATAGTACCATCAAATGATGCTGGAAACACTCCAAGTATTTTAAAGCTTGATTGCTTACCACATCTCGGACATAATCCACCCAGATGGGATGAATCTGGTAATCCTTCATATGGTTCAGGTATAGCTTCCCCACGTTTTCCTTTATCTTTTGACTTTTGTTGAAACATAGCTGTCTCCAATATCTTCCCTATCCAACCAATGTAAAAAAACGCTCTAATGCATTAGGCTTTTGTTTTTTAGGACACGTTAGGTTGCGTTCTTCGTAGGTTTATGTGTCCTTTAATATCAGCAATCATTTTGGTGAGTGTCTCTTCGTCTGCACACTTTACAATTGAAGATAACAGAAAATTTCCCCAGCTATAATTTGTATGAGGATTCTTCTTGTATTCCTCAGCTTGCTGTGCTGTTAGTTCTTCTACAGCTTTATGAAATTCTTCAAGTGTATCCATTGTTACTCCTCTTCAACTTAGCTTCTTTGACGATGGTCTATATAACAGGTTCGTGTATAATAACGTTAAATATCAAAATTGGTAACTACAGAGTTAACTGTCAAAATAGCTGTCAAACGGTTTTTTTATATATTTAGTGCTTGCTAAAGCAGTATGAGAAGCCGTTTTAGCGGGTATGAGAGGGGCACCAAAAGATGATGTCCAACACTTCATCATCGCCCGTAATCTCCTCAAGGGGTTCGTGAAGATTGGGGCGTGGGAGTAGGCTGGGACTAGGGTTTACTGTCCGTCTACGTCCACCAAAGTAAACCATTGTAAATGCTGTTGGGTGTCAAATTGGGTGTCAAACTGAAACACAAAAGTACCGCGCTTTATCGTTAGGCAACTTAAGGCGCGGTACTTTTGTGTTTCGGGCTGTTATCGATATTGCTGTCAAGCAATGCATTGCTTTACGAGCAATACGAAACCAAAAGAAACACCTGTACTTGATGTTGGAGAACAAAAAATACAGGTATCTTGATGCTGAGAACTACGGCAAGCGTTTAAGAATTTCTTGAAGCAGTTGTGCTTGCTCATCAAATTTTGTTTCCATGCGTTGATCTATGGAGATCAAACGTTGATCCATGGCACCAAGCCGTTGATCTACGGTGTCGAGCCGTTGATCCATGGTGTCAAGCCGCTGATCCATAGTGTCAAGCCGCTTATGAATATCCTTGATTTCTATGCTTTGCTTATAGTACAGTCCAAGTAAAATGGTACTGTTCTCGTTTGTTTCTCTTGTCTTCGTTACCATTTCTCTTTGGAAGCTGGCAAGGCTATTCTCTAGCTTTGTCAGCCGCTCTTCTTGGGTTGCCATAAAGTACTTACCGTATCGGCAAAGACCTTGACCGAACCTGTTAAACGGAATGAGCCGATAGCTTTGCTTTTCTTTTTGAATTTGGGAAAACCGAGCTTGCCATGAAATTTCCCTTGTGCTTTCAACTTGAGCTTACGGTAAAAGTTTTTGTACGCTTTTTCTAAGTCCCTGAGTGCTTCCTGTGCTGCACATTTGGAGACTTCATACATCCAGGGATAGTTCGTCTGCTTCAACTGGTTGAGTTCTTTGTGGCCGCGTCAATAGCCGTGGGACATTTGCCAGTAGTACGATAGACGCGCCTGACAACGGGCTAATCCCCAATTGTACGCAAAACGTGAGACACCAGCATGTGCGCATACACGCCGTTCTTTGCACAGTGTTGAGGTCTAGTTCGGTTTTATAGCCTCGTACCACTTTCATTCCTTGTCCTCGTCCTTCATCACCTGCTCAACACACTGTTGTATTTTCTCTGCACGTCGCTTGCTCTGCCTACGTCCGTAGATGCGTGCTGCCATGCTGGTAATCACGCTCACAAAATCATCAACCAATTCATCGCCTGTCTCACTTTGAAAGATCATCTCGACATGCCTGCCTTGAGCTTCCAGGAGCGTTTCGATGTAGTGGCTCCCGAAACGGGTCAGACGATCACGATTCTCAACGACAATGGTCCCGATACTCACATCCGCTAAGAGCTTCTCTAGTTTTGGTCTCTTGTCATTGAGACCAGAGGCAATTTCTGTCACCTCTTTTGCAACCTGATAGCCTTTCGCGGCTGCGTAATCTTTCAAGCGAACAAGCTGACGGTCTAAATCCTCTTTTTGCCCAATGGAAGAGACACGCGCATACAGCGCGATGCGACCAGTAACAGGTTTGGGGTCGGAGGCATCGCGTACAATCACGATGCCTGTTGCCGTTTTATAGGCGTCTAAGGTGCCAGATTTATACCATCGCCATGCGGTTTTGTAACTGACCCCTGTTTTTTTGGCGTATTGGCTTAACTTCATGTCTACATTTTATCATAGTATGGCTACACTTGTCAATGGCATTTAAGCTTAGTTCTTACCCTCCATGAAACATTCACATCATAAGTACGATTATACCTGATGAAGGGACAAAAAGAAATACGTTTTCTAGCATTTACAAGGCAAAGTCTGTTATACTAGTGCAGGGATGATCTTTGGGATTGGGGGCTTCACATTGTCTACATATGACGAGCGGTTAGCTGCATTAGAAAGAGATGCTGCAACCATGAAACGTGATATCATTTACAAGCTTGACGAAACGAACAGTGCCGTGACAATCATCAAAGGGATAGTTGGAAATGTAAGCAACGATATCAGAATTGTAAATATGCGTCTTGATGGTATTGATACACGGATGGCGCGGTTAGGGGAGCAACAGAGCGAGCAAGGTCAAGATATCAAAGCTATTAAACATCGTCTAGAGGATATTGACCAACGATTTGTTTCTCTGGAAACAAGGCTCGGCGAGCATACAACACTACTCGCTCAAATCCTTGCACGCCTTCCAGAAAAACCCTAATCTACCCTTTGCAAACTATAATAAAATGCCCTGGTTCATACACAATAGAACCAGGGCATCAACTTGTGTGGCTGCTCTTATGCTCTTACCAAATATAGCACGGTGCTTAAACAATAAATGCTATACTAATGTATGGTATTTAGGAAGCGTCAACCTACAGCAGTTTATTTGTATCTCTGAATAAGGAGCAGGAGGTTACATGACGAAACTTCGCAAGGTATGGCTCTTACCAGCACTGGCATTGATTGTAATGTTCGCCAGCAGTCTATTTCAGACAGCCCCAGCATCCGCAAGTGGGCTATCTATTTCTCGTAGTCTATTTTTAGCAAGCAACGACACCTCCACGCCAATCAAGCATGTTATTGTCATCATAGGCGAGAATCACACCTTCGATAATATCTTTGGTGCCTTTCAACCCAACAAGGGTCAAAGCATCAACAATTTATTGTCGCAAGGCATCGTCAAGTGTTCAGGCAATCTAGGGCCAAACGCAGGGCTTGCCGCTCAGCAGCAGGCCACCGATACAACTACGTATCGTCTTGCCCCCCACATAACCGGCCCTTACGCCACTTTACCCCAGCCTAACACAACGTATGCGCATGGCCAGCCCCAGAATGTACCCGATGCCCGCTTTCCGGCAAATCTGCCCAATGGACCGTACCAGATCACCAAGTACGTCCCCTATGTTGGCTCGTATGTAGGAGATCCGCTCCACCGCTTCTATCAGATGTGGCAGCAACAGGACAAGGGCAAGCACGATCTCTACACCTGGGTACACCAGACTGCCGGTGACGACAATGGTGCTAATCCTCCCCAGCCCATTTATCAGGGTGCCCTCGACATGGGATACTACAACATGTGTGCGGGCGATGCCCCTGCTTTCAACTTCATCGGACATACCTATAGCATCAGCGACAACTATCACCAATCTGTGATGGGTGGAACGGGGGCCAATCATATTATGTTTGGTACTGCTGACGCTGCATACTATCAGGATGCGAATGGGAACCCTTTACCTCCACCGGCCAACCAGATCGAGAATCCCAACCCGAAGCCTGGAACTAACAACAACTACACCCAGGATGGCTACGCGGGCGGCAGTTACAGCGAGTGCTCCGATCCAAAACAGCCGGGCGTCGGACCGATCCTGGACTACCTGCACTCCTTGCCCTACAAGCCATTCCGCAACGGTGATTGCGCCCCTGGAGCATATTACCTGCTCAACAACTACCTGCCGGGCTACACACCTTCAGGTCAGCTTACGACCGGCACACCATACATTGTACCGCCTCAGAAGTCTCCCACCATTGCGGATGAGCTTTCAGCACACCAGGTCTCGTGGAAGTATTACGGACAAGGCTATAACAACGGCAATGTGACCCCCTCCTTCTGTGGAATTTGTGATCCGTTCCAGTATGCTACCTCAATCATGACCACCTCACTCAGGAACAACATTCAGGACTACACGCGGTTCCAGCAGGATGTAGACAATAATACGCTGCCAGCGGTGTCCTTCATTAAACCTGATGAGATCAATGATGGCCATCCAGCTTCCTCCTCGCTATCCTTGTTTGAGGGTTTCGCCTCGAATATTGTCAACGAGGTCATTAGTAAGCCAGATGTCTTCAAGAGTACAGCAATCTTCATCACCTTTGATGAGGGAGGTGGCTATTATGACTCTGGATACGTCCAGCCCCTCGCCTTTTTCGGCGATGGCCCGCGTGTCCCTCTGATGGTAGTGTCACCATATGCAAAACGTGGCTTTGTCGACCACACGTACAACGACCACGTCTCGATCTTGAAGTTCATCGAGCAGAACTGGCACCTATCTCCGTTGTCGAATCGTAGCTTGGATAACTTACCCAACCCGCAAGCAGACAATGGCAATCCCTATAAGCCAACCAATGGACCAGCCATCGGAGATTTGATGCAGATGTTCGATTTCGGCCATCCGCGCATGGATACACCATTGTTGCCGTACGGAGGATAGTGTGTCGATGCAGTGAGTGAGGTCAAGAAGCATCGCCTTCACTGCTACTGACTGCTCTTTCAAATACTATTGACTGTCAAATTAAGATACAAAAACACTACGCTTTATGGTATCGAGCAGTAAAGCGTAGTGTTTTTTCTTTGTCGGGTAACATCTAAAATCGTGACCTTCTCCTTGCTTTTACTACCAACATATGCTATACTTGCGCATAGCAATTAGTTATATTGATAACAGTAGGCGAGTGTAGCGGCGTACGATATAAAGCTATGGTGTGCGAGAAAGGCACGGTCCTGGCCATGACCTCCGCTCTTTTTTGTGATCAATGCGGTGCCGCGCTAGCAGCGCAAGCGACATCCTGTGCCGTCTGTCGTAGATACTTCGGCATTGCTTCCACCACTTTCACTCCTTCACCATCTTCAACGGTGCAGGTAGGCGGAGCATCGCTCTCTTCTTCCATGGCTGCATCTGCTGATGTATTGCGTCCCGGTTCGCTTTTCGTCTTCCGCTATCGCATCCTTGCTAAGGTGGGCGAAGGCGGGTTTGGCGTCATTTATAAGGCGCAAGACCTCGATCAGCATAACAGGTTAGTTGCTATCAAACAAATCAACCTCAGCCTTCTCAGCCCACAGAAGATGATTGAGGCGACCGACTCCTATAACCGCGAAGTCGGCTACCTCTCCCAACTGCAACATGCCAACATTCCCCGCTTCTATGATTACTTTACCGATCCTGGCAACTGGTACGTTGTAATGGATTATATCGAGGGCGAGACTTTGGAGGACAAGCTCCAGAAAGCACGCTATGGCTGCTTTTCCATGCAAAAAGTGCTTGATATCGGGCTAGTCCTCTGCGATGTATTGGGATATTTGCACGCGCAGCACCCACCGATCATCTTTCGCGATGTCAAACCCGGCAACATTATGCTGACGAAAACAGGTCGCATCTACCTGATCGACTTCGGTATTGCTCGCCACTATACAGCAGGGCAGAGGAAAGATACCGCTCCACTCGGCTCCCCTGGTTACGCAGCACCTGAGCAATATGGCAGAGCGCAAACCACCGCGCAAACCGACATCTATGGCCTGGGCGCGACGTTGCAGACTCTCCTCACCGGAAAAGAGCCAATGGAGTTCCTGGTGGGAGGCGCATCACTGGATCGTACCATACCTGAGAAAATGCAGACCCTCCTTAAAAAGATGCTTGAGCGAGACGCCAGCCAGAGGCCGCAGAGCGTCGATGAAGTGAAGCAGTCTCTCCAATGGCTTAGAGAGCACTCGTTTAGTTATAAAGCACAGCACACACTTACTTTCGTGCGGGATTCCCTCATCCCCGCAACCTTCCAAAGTCTACTGTTCGTGGCACTGCTACTCATCATCTTTTTCGAGATTTTTGCTACAGGTTTTTTCAACACTCTATTCTGGATACCGTGCGTACTGTTTATGCTGGGCTTCATTGTTGGGCGGAGTGCCTATTATCTACGCCAGGAGAGGGAAGAGGCCGCGACCAGGCTGAACGCGAAAGAGGGATTTGGTATCGTATTGAAGCACCTGGGGGGCTCAATACTCTTTGCGCTGATACCAGTAGTATTTTTCTATGCCCTCTACGATATGCAGAGTCCAGATGCCATAGTGATAAACGATGCGCTCGTTCTCGGCACGACCACCCTTGCCAGTATCGTCTTCAGCCTGTACTTTCTCAATAGGGAACTTAGTTGGCTATGGCATCTGATGACGCAATGGCGACGCGCCAATAAAAAACCTGTGCAAGTTCCTCCTCTCCAGCAGCGCATGCACAACCATCGTTGAGGGCGCAGCATCAAGTTCAGTTGCTTATTCTATTTCAGCGGTGTATATATATTGCATAGGGAGCAGATATGTACAATATCTGGCGAACCCCCCGTGAAATCCTAAAAAACGATGCAAATCAAGAGGAGGGCACTCATCAATGGAACTATCCACCATGCAACAACGCGCATCCGGTACCACACGTTTTGCGATAGTTCAGCTTATCGCGCTCGTAGGCTGGATTATTGTGCAATCATTATTCTCTCTTTCCCCGCTTGGCCGCTCACTCCCATTTCCGCTTATGATGGTAGTCGAAGCAATCTGGTGGATTGCGACCCTTGTGATTATGTTTCTACTATTTAGGCGAACATATAACAGCTTTGTTAAGGCTGCTCTTGAGTTGGAGGATGCGAATAACAGACTGAGGGCGTCAACGAATAGTTTTCTCTTGCAGCAAAGAGATAAAGGAACCCAAGAAGAGTAGAAATGGTCGGTGCCGTCCTAAATGGACGGCACTATTTCATATGCTAAATGCATGTCACTCATAGCATGGGCTGCTCGTATAAACTGTAGTGAAAATACCTTCCATTTTCCTGGAAGTCACTTCCAGGCAGTTTTATCATAAAGAGAGCAGCACAAACCATATGTTCCATATTGCTTCATCAAATCTCATACATCTTCTTACAACCTATGGCTATCTAGCTGTGCTGGTATTTGTGGGTATTGAAAGCATTGGCATTCCCTTTCCTGGCGAAACCATGCTCCTTGTCGCGGCCATTTACGCCGGTACAACGCACCATCTCTCTATTCTACTGATCATTTTAGCAGCAACTGTCGGTGCTATTCTGGGTGATAATATTGGATTTCTGGTTGGGCGCGAAGGCGGCTATCGCCTTTTGCGTCGCTACGGACGCTATATTCGCCTGAACGAGCGCAAGATAAAACTGGGGTTCTACCTATTCCGCAAGCATGGCGGCAAAGTGGTCTTCTTCGGACGCTTTGTCGCCATTCTGCGCACATTAGCTGCCTTTCTCGCCGGCACCAATCGCATGCCTTGGCCTCGATTTCTGGTCTTCAATGCTCTTGGTGGCATCGTGTGGGCGACAGTCTATGGCTTGGGCGGCTACTTTCTGGGCGACAACATCCACCGCTTAACAGGGCCAGTAAGCATCATCACCATAGTGCTGGCCATACTGATAATCCTTGCCTTTCTACTTTTCCTGCGCCGCCACGAGCACCACCTGGAGGATGTGGCCGAGAAAGCCTTCCCTGGCCCAATTGAACAATATTAATCTCCAAGCTGCTAAACCACCCTATGTGCTTGCATAAGGCAGGGCTATATGCAACTATATAGGCACTAGTAAGTCATTGGTTGTGGACTCAATGGAAAGATGTAGGAAGCCGCATGCTGCGTAACCGAACACTGCTGGCGATATCCCTGGCTGTTTGTGCCGCCTATACTGGCATCGGCATGGTCGTGCCAGTGCGGGTGCTCTATGCCCAATCGCGTGGAGCCTCGTTAGCGATTATTGGTGCGATGGCATCGGCCTACCTGATCTCGAATTTTGTCTTCCAATATCCTTGTGGCTGGTTAGCAGACCGCTGGGGACGCAAGAGAGTGATGATTATTGGCCTCTTCGTCCAGGCACTGCTCTCCCTGGTCTATCTGGTGATTACTGATCCGATAGCCTTTGTCATCTTGCGTTTCGTAGAAGGCATTGCCGCCGCTGCTCTCCTGCCCTCTGCCCGTGCATTGATCGTGGATGTTGTTCCGGCGGAAAAGCGCGGTGAGGCGTATGGCATCTTCGGTGCATTCTTTAACGCCGGTTTCTTATTGGGGCCGGGCATTGGCGGCTTACTCGCTACTACAGGCTATGCCAGTGCTTTTATCGGCGCGGCCCTTTTCCGCATCGTCGCTATCGCTATCGCCCTGTTCATGATTCCGACTGTTCAGCAGGACAGCAGCACGAGAGGCACGGCAATCCCTGCCATACCGGTCCGTGTGCTCTTCTCACTGCCACTGGTCGCTGCGTATATCCTGGCCTTTGGCGATTACCTCTATCTCGGCTTCGATCTGACCCTGACACCCCTCTGGATGCACGACCACCTGGGCGCGTCGGTCGCCTTGATTGGCGTGGCCTATATGGCGTGGTCCGTACCCAACATCATCTGCTCCCCGCTGGGCGGACGCCTTGCCGACCGGAAACGCCGTTCCCTCCTCATCGCTATTTTTGGTCTCGCCCAGGTGCCTATCTATCTTCTCTATGGGTTCGCCTCCATGATGATCGTCGTCATTGTGCTCTTTGCTGTGCATGGCACTTTCTACGCCTTTATACAGCCAGCGGTTGATGCCCACGTTGCCTCTGCTTCCGGGAACAGTGCTATGCGTGCTCGTGTGCAAAGCATGTATTCCACCGTAGGCCTGGTTGGTGCGTTTTTTGGAGCCAACGTGTTAAGCCCGCTATACGGCATCAACTTTCGTCTACCCTTTTTCACTATGGGCAGCCTCTTTGGCCTTTGCGTGATAGCGGGTAGCATCATGGTGCGCCTTTCCGAGTCGCGCAAAACAACTGACACCACCCCAAAGAATGATTACATCGCGGTCGTGGAAGAAATAAACTGACTCCATTCATTGCTATGCTAAAAGCATAGGACAACCAGCCAAAAAAACCGAAATCTATGTTATATTCGGAAGGATAAAAAAGACTGGCTAGCAAAAGGCTTTTTGACGCGCCAAACCGAGCATACGATAGAAGGAAGCTACTATGTCAACAACTGGTAAACTTGAAAACGTAGTGGAAAGTAGCGAGATAGGTCCGCCCAAGAAACCACGGTCATTATGGTTCAATCGCGATTATATGCTCCTATGGGGTGGCCAGCTCGTCTCCTCGACGGGAACACAGGTCTCACAACTTGCCTTCCCTCTGTTCATTCTTGCCCTCACGCGCTCTCCAGCACTGGCTGGACTTGCTGGTGCGCTGCGTGCGTTGCCCTATATCATCTTCAGCCTCCCCGCTGGCGCACTGATCGACCGTTGGGATCGCAAGCTCGTCATGATTCTTTGCGATATCGGTCGCGCCCTCAGCATGGCCAGTATTCCCATCGCCTTCGCCTTTGGTTGGTTGACGGTCTTACAGCTTTTTATCGTCTCGACAATTGAGGGAACGCTCTTCGTCTTCTTCAATATTTCTGAGGCCGCCTGCCTGCCTCGTGTCGTGCCTAAAGCGCAACTGCCGGACGCTACAGCACAAAATATGGCTACGGATGGCATTACCGTGCTGGCTGGTCCTCCCCTAGGCGGCGCACTCTACCTGCTGGGTAATGTACTGCCCTTTCTTGCCGATGCCATCTCATACGCGTTCTCAGTACTCTCTCTGCTCTTCATCAAGACGAATTTCCAGGAAAAGCGCATCGCGGCTAAGCGCAAGCTGTGGGTCGAGATTATGGAGGGTTTGCGCTGGCTCTGGCAGCAACCGCTTATTCGCTTCATGGCGATTCTCACGGGTGGCAACAACCTGGTATCGTCGGGATATGTGCTCATCATCATTGTGCTGGCGCAAAACATGCACGCTTCGTCCTTCATTATCGGCGTCATCTTTGCTATCGGCGGCATTGGTGGTATCCTGGGAGCAGTGATCGCCCCCTTTATTCATAAGCGTACCAGTTTCAGTCAGTCCATTATTGGCACGTCGTGGATTTTCGCCCTGGCATTGCCATTGTATATCATCGCGCCCAATCCAGCGGTTTTAGGAATTGTGACCGCGCTCTTCTTTATAGCCGGGCCGATATATAACGTTGTGCAGTTTAGCTATCGTAGTGCTCTGATACCCGATGAATTACAGGGGCGTGTGAACAGCGTCTTTCGCCTGATTGCCTTTGGGGGTCAGCCGCTTGGATTGGCCTTGACAGGTATCCTGATTCAAAGTATCGGCGTTGTGCAAACCATTCTAGCCGGTACCGTGGTAATGGTGCTTTTAGCTCTATCAGCGACAATCAATAAGCATGTGCGCCATGCGCAACCGTTGGCGTAGCACATCAAAAGACATTTGGAGAGAAGAGTTCCCGTGAGCGGACGTGAGAGATGTCCTGGCTGTCCTGCTTAGAGGGGGGGAGAAGCTGTTTTTTGGCCGAACAAAAAGTCTTCTCTTCGCTCCGCATTACAGCCCCT
>JBPCJY010000003.1:0-5819 GCA_051004815.1 Ktedonobacteraceae bacterium | reverse complement strand
GAACAGGCATAGCAGGTATCGTCGTATAGTAGGGGCGACCCTCGCGGTCGCCCTGGTAGCCAACTTTGCATCATCGGCAATCATTCACAGACCCTGCCTGAGCCAGAAGATTTTCTTTCGTATTCGGATTGACATCTAGTATAATAGCACTTCTCACCGCCCGACAATAGGGGCATCAAAATGGGGTACTTTTGGTGCTCATGCTCTGTCAATCTTCATTGAAACTCTTCCTCATCGATACGCCTCTGCCTGCAAATTGAACAATTCAGCATAATGTCCATCAAGTTGCATCAGTTCCTTATGCGAACCACATTCGATAATGTTGCCATGTTCTATCACAAAAATGCGATCTGCCAGGCGTACAGTGCTGAAGCGATGGCTAATAAACACCGTCGTCCTCCCGCCAGTCAGTGTACGGAAATGCGTGAACACCTCGTACTCGGCACGAGCATCAAGTGCGCTGGTTGGCTCATCCAGTACAAGAATACCCGCGTCACGTATGAAGGCACGGGCCAGGGCAATCTTCTGCCATTCCCCGCCGCTCAACTGTGTCCCCTTATTAAACCAACGTCCCAACATCGTATCGTACCCTTCTGCCAGCCCCTCAATCACCTCACTCGCGCCACTCTTTTTAGCGGCACTACTAACAAGCTCCTGGTTATCAATCTCGTTGACGCGCCCCACGCCGATATTCTCACGCGCACTAAGAAAGTACGTCACGTAATCCTGGAAAATGACCCCAACATGGCCGCGCAACTCTTGCAAATCGTATTCCTTAATATTGCGACCGTCGATCAGGATTTCGCCTTCATCCGGGTCATACAAACGCGTCAGCAATTTGACAATCGTCGTCTTCCCCGCCCCGTTACGGCCCACCACCGCGATGGCTTCACCGGCATGAATCGTAAAACTGACGTTTTTCAAAGCCGCGTGCGTCTCAGCGTCTTTGCCAGGATACGTGAAACTAACATTGCGAAACTCAATGTCCAGGCCCTTGCTCCCCTTCGCCTTTGCCAAAGGCTGGGGCTTTGGCGGTGAAACAATCTCAGGTTTATATTCCAGGAACTCAAACAGCGTATTAACATACAGGTTGTTCTCGTAGGTAGAAGAAATACCGCTCAAAAGCCCCTGGAAGCTCTGCCCTGCCTGCACTGCCGCCTGTGTATAGCGCGATAGGCTGCCCAACGAGATGCGACCCAGGCTCAATACCACCTGCAAAGCCACATAGAGATAGATCGCGCTATTTGCCACCCCCGTCAAGGCCGACCAGAGAAAGTTGATCAGATAGCGGCGCACAATAATTTCCTTATCCTCTTCATAGAGCTTATTCGCGAGCCGTTTGAACTGTGTAACGAAGAAATTGCCCAGCGTAAAGAGCTTGATCTCCTTATTATAGGTATCAACAGTCATCAACCGATTGAAGTAATCCATCACGCGCCGTTCCGGCGATTGCCAGCGTTTGCGCTGAAATCCCCTCCAACCATAATGAATACTGGAGAAGAACGCGGGAATAGGTACAATCAGCGCGACGATAGCCAGCCACCACGACAATTGCAGCAGCAAAAAGATCATCGAAAGCATAGTAACAGTGGTTTGAAAAAGCGAAAAAGTCTGTGAAATCATCGAAACAGGCTGATAAGTGGATTGATCAGCCGCTTGCCGCATCTTATCGTAGAATTCTGGATTCTCAAAAAAGGCCAGGTCCAGCGTATCCGCCTTCTCCAGGATCAGCAGTTGTACGCGGTTTGACACCTTCTCTTGCAAAAGCTGCTGCACAATGTTGCTAAGCGTACTCAACAGATTCGAGATCAGCACGATAGCAAGTTGCAAGCTCACCGGAAACCAGATGGGACTCGTGCTATGAATGCGGATGCCGAGTACAACACTATCGATCACCAGACCGGTAATCCAGACGCTCAGCGCAGGCGTGAAACCTTGCAGTAAACTGAGAACGCCCATAAATACGGTCAACAACGCGCTGGTAGACCAGACCAACCGCAAAACACGCGGCAAACTGGTAAACGCCCCCACCACCTGCTTCATACTGATTCGTTCCTCTGATCCACGCCTCCCCCGCCCACTAGCACCGGGATGAATACGTATCTCTTCTCTCATAAGTTGCGCTGCCGTTCCTAATTCTCTTTTTCACTGGGTCAAAAAAATTGTCATTGCAGGAATGATCACACCTCTGCCATACCATTTAGACGCTACACACTAACGCTATAAAAACCGTAAAGCTTCCTTTATATTACCCCAGCAAGTATACTCTTGGAACTGAGCCAGCACACCATGCTTTTGGCTAGGTTTCTAACAGGTAATTTTGACAGGCACTCCTGCTTCCTCCTCCTAATAAATTTGACGCATCCCCCCAAAACTGCTATAGTCTAGAAGCCACAGCGACCGTGTGTGGTCACATTCTGGTAGAAGGTTGTAAGGATTTTTTCAAATGCGTATCGCGCTTGACTATACGGCTGGCATCAGGCAGGGAGCAGGCGTTGGGCAGTATGTGCGCAGTCTGGTGGACGCCATGCTCGCGCAAGATACCCTCAACAACTATACATTGATTGCCAGCGGACGCCCCGCTACAGAGCATCCATTCCCTACCGCCGACAACGTTCGGAGCCGCAGCATCGGCATCCCCGATCGCTACCTCAACATCCTCTGGTATCGCTGGCGCGTCCCCCTCTACGCCAACTACTTCACCGGCCCCGCCGATATCTATCATGGCCTGGACTTTGTGCTGCCACCCATCTCAGGCAAAACACGCAAGATCGTCACCGTCTATGACCTCGCCTTTGTAGAGCATCCAGAGGCCGCCGTTCCGTCATTAGTGGGCTACCTCAACAAAGTCGTACCAGCATCTGTAGCCGCCGCCGACGTCGTTGCCGCCATCTCCTATGCCACCAGGCAGACCCTCATCGAACACTATAAAACGCCATCAGAGAAAATCACCGTCGTACCTTGCGGAGTCGCGCCCCATTATCAACGTGTTACCGACCCTGACCTTTTAGAGGCCACGCGTCAGAAATTTGCCTTGCGACATCCCTTTGTCCTCGGCGTCGGCACCCTCGAGCCACGCAAAAACCACAAAGGTCTCATTCAGGCTTTCTACGAAGCCCAACAGAGCAAAGATGGTCCCGCCATGCTCGCCATTGCCGGCGGCAAAGGTTGGCTCTATGAAGAAACACAGCAACTGGTCACAGAACTCAAGCTAGAGGATAAAGTCCATTTCCTGGGCCGCGTCAGCGAACAAGAACTGCTCACACTCTACAGTCTGGCCGATGTCTTCGCCTTCCCATCCTTCTTTGAAGGTTTCGGCATCCCACCTTTAGAGGCTATGGCCTGTGGCGCACCCGTCATCACCTCAAACACATCATCATTACCGGAAGTCGCTGGCGACGCGGCTCTCTTAGTTGACCCATACGACCCGCACACCATCGCGCAAGCCATGCTCCGCATTCTGCAAGACGCGCCATTGCGTGCTGAGCTACAACGACAAGGCTACCTACAGGCACAGCGTTATACCTGGTCAAAGGCAGCCGCGAAGATGCTTTCCGTCTACCAACAGGTAGTCGATGGCGTCACCAACTTTTCAGAGGATAAAGACACATGCCCAACGCATTAATTACCGGCATCACCGGTCAGGATGGCAGCTACCTCGCGGAGTTCTTATTAGACAAGGGCTATCGCGTCTATGGCATGGTGCGCCGCACCAGCACCTTTAACGACGAACGCATCCGTCACCTGCTCGGTCGCATCGAAATCATCGACGCCGACCTGCTTGACCAACTCTCTCTTATCCAGGCCCTGCGCCAATCACAGGCCAGCGAGGTCTACAACCTCGCCGCCATGTCATTTGTCGCCACCTCCTTCCAACAACCCGTCGCCACCGGCGAATATACCGCCCTCAGCGTCGCCCGCATGCTCGAAGCCGTGCGCCTCGCCGACTGGCCCATCCGCTTCTATCAGGCATCCACCAGTGAGATGATAGGCAAGTGCCAAACATTCCCCCAAAACGAGCAAACCCCCTTCCACCCGCGCAGCCCTTATGGCGTCGCCAAACTCTACGGCCACTGGATCACCGTCAACTTCCGTGAAAGCTACAACCTCTTCGCTAGTTCCGGCATCCTCTTCAACCACGAATCGCCGCGTAGAGGCTACGAATTCGTCACTCGCAAGATTTCTCACGCCGTCGCCCGTATCAAACTCGGCCAACAGGACAAACTCGTCCTCGGCAACCTCGATGCCAAACGCGATTGGGGCTTCGCCGGCGACTATGTAGAAGCCATGTGGCTCATGCTCCAACAAGACACCCCCGACGACTTCGTCATCGCTACCGGCATCACCCACAGCGTCCGTGACTTCGTCATCGCCGCCTTCGCCAGTGCAGGCATCAACGATTGGGAACGCTACATCGAAACCGACCCACGCTTCCTCCGCCCCGCCGAAGTCGATTATCTGATCGGAGACGCCTCCAAAGCCCATCAACAACTCGGCTGGCGTCCCCGTATCACCTTTGACGAACTCGTCCGTATGATGGTCGAGCACGACCTGCTATTGGTCAAAGATGGGAAAAAAGCTTGAAAGGGAAACAAACGCCCATGACAACACCATCACGCATCCTCATCACCGGATGTACCGGCTTTGTAGGCCACTACCTGGTAGAGCAATGCCACATCCACTACCCCCATGCCGCCCTCTTTGGACTAACAGGCCATCCTATCCCGCGTATCGACGCAGCAATCCTGCACAACATACACATCACCGTTACCGATATCACCCAACCAGAAGCAGTCCGCTCGCTCATAGCACAATCAGAGCCAGACCTCATCTTCCACCTGGCCGCCCAATCCTCCGTTGCCGCCTCCTGGCAAGACCCATTGGAAACCCTCAAGATCAACGCTGGCGGCACCATTCATCTCCTTGAAGCCGTACGTTCCCTCTCCCTCTCACCTCGGATCATACTCGTCGGATCAGGCGAGCAATATGGCATGGTACGTCCAGAAGATAACCCCATCAGCGAAGAATGTCCATTGCGACCCGCCAACCCCTATGCCATCTCCAAAGTAACGCAAGACCTCTTTGGCTACCAATATTTTATGGCCTACCAACTCCCCATCATGCGCACCCGCTCATTTAACCACTTCGGGCCGCGCCAGGCACCAGGATTTGTCATCGCCAATTTCGCCCGTCAGATTGCCCTCATCGAAGCTGACCAGGCCGAACCCGTATTATCGGTCGGCAACCTCACAGCACAGCGCGACTTCTTACCTGTAGAAGATGTCATTGCCGCCTATCTGGCTATCGCCGCACAAGGACAGCCTGGAGAAGCCTACAACGTAGGTTCAGGACAAGCACGCTCCATCCGCTCCATCCTCGATCTCCTACTCTCTTTCGCCCAAAAACCCATCCAGGTTCGTGAAGACCCCGCACGGTTCCGACCAGTCGATGTTCCCCTGCTAGAGGCCAACACCTCTCGCTTACGTACCCACACATCCTGGCAGCCCACCGTGCCATTTGAACTTGCCCTACAACGCACCCTCGACTATTGGCGTGCCACTCTATCTTCCGTGGACACAACAAAAAGGATGCAGAACCTGTAGCTCTACACCCTTTTTGTTGTGCTAGTCTTTTGCTATTCCAGTCTTTGTGAATGATTGCAGCATGCACCATGTTAGCTACCAGGGCTTCTTCCGTTCTCTAAAACATGGACATTTGGGACACAGCCCAAACATCGCCTTTAGTTCCTGCTTCAACGGGAATAGTTTCACTTACAGGAAACTGCAAGCCAGAGCTACTCTCTCCACAGGCGTTTCGTG
>JBPCJY010000002.1:0-15880 GCA_051004815.1 Ktedonobacteraceae bacterium | reverse complement strand
GACCCCCCCCCCCTCGCATCCACCCCCCCCCAGGGCCCCCTGTCCCTACACACACCATCCAACCAAATACATCACTTACAAGGGGTATCCCTGTTTCTCTACAATCATAGCCGCTAGCTCGCGCTGTTTGGTAACGCCATTGAGCAGGTAATCGCCAATGTAACCTCGCACACGTTGTAGCTCTTGCTGCACTTCGTTCTCACTTGTGTTTGTCATAATCATCTGATCGAGGTTTGAGCGCAGGCGGGTGAAGGCCAACCATGTCGCCAGTTGGGCCAGTTTCACATGCGTACCGCTATTCTCATCCCCACGGCGTACAGCTTGCGTGGCACGGGCCAATGCGCTGTCAACGGAGTAGAGGTCAATCAACAGGTTTGCCAGGTATTCGATGAACTCTTCCTCTTGCTCCAAGGTCGGCATGTACTTCAGCGCGATTTGCATAGCGGCATAGATGGTCACATCTTTGGCACGTTCGAGCGCGTTGACGGCCTCACGCAGGTCAGCAGGGATGGACTCGTCGGCGTTGTTGAGCGGCTGTCCGGCTTGCACTCGCGCCGCTATGGTCGGATACAGTGCCATCAAAGGAATCTTGCCTTTCAGCACGCGGCGGAACAGCGTCCCGGCAGCCACCAGGCGGTTAATCTCGTTAGTACCTTCAAAGATGCGCTGGATACGGGCATCGCGATAGGCTTTCTCAATAGGATATTCTTGCATGAAGCCGTAGCCGCCAAAGATTTGCACACCCTCGTCTACCACCATAGCCAGTACCTCGCTGCCATTTACTTTGGCGATAGAGGCCTCGATGGCATACTCTTCGATGGCTTTGAACGCGGCCTCGGTATCGTTACCCGCACTGCGACGGGCCTGCTCGATGTTGGCGGCGGTGCGGAAGACCTCGCTCTCGGCGGCATACGTCTCGGCGGCCATACGCGCCAATTTCTTCTGAATCATGCCAAACTCGCTGATGAATTTGCCGAAGGCCTTGCGCTCGGTTGTGTATGCTGCCGCCATACCCAGGGCTGCACGCGCTCCACCCACGGTACCTGCGCCGAGTTTGAGTCGCCCGATATTGAGGATGTTGAAGGCGATCTTGTAGCCTTTGTGAATTTCGCCCAGCAAGTTTTCAACCGGCACTTGCACGTCCTCGAAGTAGACCTGGCGTGTCGAGGAGCCTTTGATGCCCATCTTGCGCTCCTCGCTTCCGGTGGAGACGCCGGGCCAATGCGCCTCGACGATGAAGGCCGAGGGTTTCTCGTTACCAATACGCGCAAAGGCGATCATCACATCGGCAAAGCCAGCATTAGAAATCCACTGTTTGGTGCCGTTGAGGATGTAGTATTTGCCATCCGCCGAAAGTTCGGCGCGACTGCGCAGCCCCATGGCATCAGAACCAACCCCTGGCTCGGTCAAGGCATAGGCGGCGATCCATTCGCCACTTGCCAGTTTGGGCAGGTATTTCTGTTTCTGCTCCTCGTTGCCATAGAAGACGATGGGCAGCGTCCCAATCGTGGTGTGCGCCCCAAAGGCAACACTGAATGAAGCTTCGCGTAGCGTTGCTCCTACCAGGGAACTGGTCAGTAGGCCCAGTTCCGCCCCGCCATACTCTTCCGGCACGTCGATCATCAATAGGCCCTGCTCACCGGCCTTCTTGACGAGTGCTGGCATCACGCCCGGCTCCTGGTGGTCAATGGCCTCAATCTTTGGCATAACTTCGCGCTGAATAAAGGTCGCGCTCGACTCTTCAATCCAATGCTGTTCCTCGTCACGCTGCTCCAACGTAAATATCTTGTCGGCACTTTCACTGACAGACGTGGTTAAAAACGCTGTCCCTGTCTCTGTCGGCTGTATCGTCGTTGACATAAATGTGTGTTTTCTCCTTTGATCGTCTTTGGTAAATGTTACAAACTATTTTTTGTTACCTTCAATTCTCGCCGCAAAACTTTGCCGATCGGGGATTTGGGCAAACTGTCGCGGAACTCAAGAATTTTCGGCACTTTATAACCCGCTAAATTTTGTTTACAATACGCTACGATACTCTGTCGGGTCTCATCATTGGCCTTGATACCCGGCTTCAGGACGATAAAAGCGGCCACCGTTTCGCCCCGGTACTCGTCGGGGCTACCGGCTACTGCTGCTTCCAACACTGCCGGGTGCTGGAACAAGACCTCTTCAACCTCGCGTGGATAGACATTGAAGCCACTGGCAATAATCATATCCTTGGCACGATCAACGACGTAGAAGTAGCCGTCCTCGTCCATTTTGCCGATGTCGCCGGTACGCATCCAGCCATTGACAAAGATAGCCTCCGTCCCATCTGTGCGGTTCCAGTAGCCTTGCATAATATTCGGCCCCTTGACCACAATCTCGCCTTCTTCCCCAATGGACAGAGGTTCGCCAGTCTTCTGATCCAGAATTGTCGCATCGACATTCGGAAACGGGATGCCAATACTACCGTTGCGACAATTATCGGTCAGTGGATTGCAGTGTGTTACCGGCGAGGCTTCGCTCAAGCCATAGCCTTCCACTAATTTGCCATGCGTCATTGCCCCAAAATCCGTCTGAATCTTGGCAGGTAAGGCCGAAGCACCACTGATACAATATTTGATGGAACTCAAATACTCAGGATGCTTCGCCGCCGAGCGCATGATCGCCAGATACATGGTCGGAATACCCGGTATAAGCGTTGGTCGGTACTGCCGAATGGCTTTGACCACGTCATCCGCTTTGAAACGGGGCAACAACACCATAGTAGCGGCAGCGCAGATGGAAAGATTCATGCCGACCGTCAGGCCATAGGAATGGAAAAATGGCGCGACACACAGCGTTATCTCGTGCGCATCACGCACTTTAGGCGTCCAATTGCGTGCCTGCAAAGCATTGGCGAGCAGGTTACGATGGGTTAGCATGGCTCCCTTGGCAAGCCCGGTCGTGCCTCCGGTGTATTGCAGGACGGCGAGGTCAGTGCCGGAAGCTTGTACCGGCAAGTTAAATACCTCTATGCCCTTCTTGGAAGCGTGTGACTGCAACATCTCGCTCATCGAGTGCAAGGTGCTATCGGTGCGGAGTTCCTTGCTGGTCAGTCGCGGCTGAGGATGCTTAGCACCGCGCTGGCTCAAAGGATAGAGCATATGGAGCAACGGCGGCAAGTAATCGGCGGGGCTGGTGATAATGACATGTTCGAGGGCGGTATTGGCCCGTATAGTGCGCACGGTGGGATAGAAATCATCCATCATCACCAGCACACGCGCCCCAGCATCCGCCATTTGATGCTGCATCTCGCGCTCTGTATAGAGCGGATTGGTGGGAACAACCACTGCCCCTGCCCGTAATGCTCCATAAAAGGCAATTGGATACTGTGGAATGTTTGGCAGCGCGATGGCTACGCGATCACCTTTCTGTACCCCTAATTTCTGTAATGCAATCGCGAAACGATTAGCGAGCGAAGACAACTGCGCATAGCTCAGCCGCGTGCCATAGTAGATAATGGCTGTCTGCCCAGGATAGCGGTTAACGGTTTGGTCGAGCAGCCATGTCAGGGGATGATCCGGGATAGCGAGTTCAGCAGGAACTCCCTCTTCATAGAAGCGTAGCCACGGGCGCGTAGCCAGAGAGGGTCGCCCTGTCGCCTCGTTGCTAACAGGTTGTTGTGACGGTTGAGAGTTATGTATGACCGATGAATCAGACATTCTGCACTAGCTCCTCTCGTAGCGGCATTATAGAATGGATGCCCAGGCGACAACCATGGTCGCACTACAAGCAAAAAACTCCCTTTCTCTAATTATATGGTGATCTTAACTATAAGAACACGTTGCCAGCTAACAATTTTTGGTGCATAATGTGCTATGTAGCTAACGGAAAAACGGCAGCAAAAGAGTGTGAGAAAAAGATGACAGTAGAGGCGCGTGTTTCCCATTTCGCACAACTGATTACGCAGTTCCGGCAACAGCGTGGCATGTCCCAGGGACAGCTTGCGCAAGCCACGCGTCTCTCGCGTACCTACATCTATCACCTGGAAAACGGCATGCGTGCCAATCCTTCGCCACATGTCGTCGAAAACATTGTGCGTGCTCTCCAACTCCATGAAGAGGAGCGACAACAACTCTATAGCGCGTATCATCGACTCACGGGCCATTACATTGATACCGAGCAAGTCGAAAGTACCCTCTTAGACTTTGGTGAATTGGCAAAGCTGCTCGTCCACAACACCTCGTATCCCGCGCACTCGCTGGATCGGCTCTGGTTCCTAAATTCCTGGAATACGGCGGCCTTAATGCTCTTCGAGGTGCAAGAAGAGGTGCAGGAAGGTGAACGGCGTCACCTGCTCGATCTCGTTTTTGAAGAGCAACGGCGCAGCCACTTTTATGGTTGGGAGAACCTGGCCCGCCGCCTGGTGAGTGATTTCCAATATAACACGCGCACCCTCACCCATCTCCCCGAATATAAAGAACTTTGGAAGCACCTGCGTGAGCTGCCAGATTTTCGCCGTATAGCTTCCGCCGTCTACAGCGAAGCCAGACCTGTTCCTTCTTTCGTCTTCCAGATACAGCACAGCGAACTGGGCCGTATCACCCTGCGCACCGCCACGACAGTCTTCACCGGTATCGCCACCTACTCCATGGTCAGCTACGTCCCCGGCGACAAACACACCCTGGAAATCTATCGCAAACACCATTGGCAGCCGTAAATCCTGCACATGTGATGCTTGTGACAGTTGTGACATATCTTTTTGCTAGCAGCATTGTAAGGGGATGCCAGTGCTGACAAGGGATGCCTTGTGTTGACATAGGAGGAGTGTACCATATTTTCAGGGAGCAAGCAAGGGGTGATAAGCCATCCAATTTGCAAATCAGCAAGATTCGAGAAGTTTTTTCACCATCTTCATGTTATTATGAGCAAGAGTCGCATCTTGCCCCCGTCTCATTCATTGCCTCGCGCTACGTGTGCAGCGATGGCCGCTTACGCGGATACTCCTGAGTGTTAGGAGGGAACGATCCATTATGTTACGAGAAGGAGAGTTTTCAGTGGAACATGCAAAGCAAAAGATCACGACGTTTTTGATGTTCGATGGCAAAGCTGAGGAGGCCATGAATTACTATGTTTCTGTCTTTGACCAGGCAGAAATAGTGAGTATTCACAAGTATGGAGCCAACGAAGCTGGTGTTGAGGGAACCGTTGCACATGCTACCTTTTCATTACATGGACAAGTGTTTATGTGCATTGATAGTAACGTGAAGCACGACTTTACCTTTACTCCTTCTATTTCATTGTATGTTGCCTGTGCGACCGAAGATGAGGTTGATCGGCTCTTTGAGAAGTTATCTCAAGGTGGTGCAGTGGCTATGCCCTTAATGGCGTATCCATTTAGTGCCAGGTTTGCCTGGATTACAGATAAGTACGGTGTTTCCTGGCAATTGAACCTGGAAAAAAACTAACTAGTGCGACACGCTTCATGTGACAAGCGGGGATACAACATGAAGCGTGTCGGAGCACTACCCTTCAAGCACAGACAATAGATTGCCAGCAGGGTCTTTAAACCATGCGATCAGAGGACCCCCGCCTCTGAAAATCCCCTTTTTGTCCTGTTTGCTTTCAAAGTAGATCTCCATATGCACGCCACGCGAGGTTAAGTCATCTACGGCCTGCTCAATGTTGTCTACTGGAAAGTTCAGAATGGTAAACGTTGCTGGAATATGGTTATCTTTAGGATATACCAGGATGTTCCTCCCACCAGCGATATGCAGCGTTAACAGACCGTTAGCTTCGGAAACTTCCAGACCGAGTGTCTGTCCATAGAACTCCTTCGCCTTTGGCAGGTCGTCCACAGAAAAGCCGGAAAATGCTTTTGTATCTTTGAACATAGCTTTACTCACTCCTTTTTTCTCACGTTCGCACCTACGAGTGCAAGCTTTAGTATCATAGCATGATGGGCTTGCACAAAACTTCTCCAATCTTGCTGAATACCCCACTGCTACTCAACCCCGTACCAATGCGTTGGGCGAGTGAGCGGCGGCGGCACCTTCGTTTCGGTATTGCCCTTCGCCGCATCCAGTTGGGATTGGATGAGGAAGATACTCTCGGTGAGGTCTGCCCCTCTGAGATCGGCATCTCTGAAGTCCGCCCCGATAAAGTCAGCCATTCTCAGGTCGGCCCCTCTGAGGTCAGTTCCGATGAGGTATGCCCCTCTCAAGTTGGTACCTCTCAGGTCGGCCCCTTTAAGTTTGGCTCCAATGAGGTCGGCTCCTCTGTAGTCCTTCTTGTGCCGGACTGGAGCTCGCACAAGTTCGCTCGTGCGCAGCAGCAAAACATTGATGCCTCGTCGGTATGCTGCCATGTCCAGTTCTATGAGAGCATCGGGGCTGTAGTGAGTAAGGCGTTCAGTCTCCTTCAGCGCGAGGCTGATCTCTCCGTGGAGCGGGCGGGCCGGTTGCAGCGTCAGTGCTTCGGTCAGATACCAGAGCAGCTCATGAAGGTCCCGCATGATCGGGAACACCGCGAACATCTGCTTTGCGGTTCGCGGTGCCTGCCGCCAGTCCTGTCCGCCGAAGGTGATCTGGGAGACCTTTTGCCCCGCGCCGAAGCAGTCGTAAACGGTGCAACCCCGAAAGCCTTGCTGTCTGAGGCGCGTGTGAATGCCACAGCGGAAGTCCGGTTGCAGATGGGGACAAGCCTGCCCAGCGTTTTTATTGATCGCGAAGTCTATCGAGGCTGAGAAGGTCGGCGCGACACAGCACAATGCGAAGCAGTTCTCGCAGTCAGCTCGTAGGCTGAGATGATCTCCTTCTGGGGTGGCCTCTCCATATTCGCGTTTCTCAGACAACGTGCGCAGTCTCCTCTGTGAAGCAACCGTGCTGGCCGTAGCCAGCAGCGAATGGCTATTTTACAATATCTCAATGGAAGTATACCAGATGCGGTGAGGAATCCAAACAGAAAAAGCTAAAACGACAATTTCCCTGGCAAACAAACAATTGCGTCCCTACACCTACTTCATGCTTACAATCGGCACCTATTTTACATGTACGGGAAATGGCCCAAAGGCGATGAACGAAGCTGGCAGTTTCCGCACCAGAGGTACACGTAGTAAGAGGCGCAGCAGGAGCGGCATCTGAAATGTTTGAGACGATTTCATGATCTGCGCAAAGACATTTTTTTGCATAAAGGTCTGAAACGCTTGCAATAGGCGCGTTGGTAACTCGCGTTCTCGCTGTACTCGTGCCAGGTCTCGCACGTCCACAACGCCATCTTTGAGCTTGTCAGTGAGTATATTCGCGGTCACAACGGCATCTTGAATGGCATAGTTAATGCCCACGCCCCCCACTGGCGACATCACATGTGCCGCGTCGCCTATCAGGAGGAGACCAGGGCGATACCAGCGCGGTAAACGATCCGACTCGACGGAGAGTACCGAGATTTGTTTCCAGTCTTGTAGTTCCGCGACGCGGTCAGCAAAGTCAGGCACCGTCTCCGCGAACTGTCGCCGCAACTGCTCGATACCTGCCGCACGCACCTGCTGATAACTCCCCTTGGGAATGATATAGCCTACCTGCCAGTAATCGAAGCGATCAAGCAAGATCACAATCACGCCCTTGCCAAAGCGACCGCCCAATCCCTCGCTGTGATCCGTATCCTTCCGACTGAGACGGAACCATAAGACATCCATGGGCGGCGACGTTTTGATTGCCTCAAAACCTGACAAACGGCGCAGACGCGAGAAGCGACCATCGGCCCCCACCGTTAGAAGTGCGTGCAGCTCATACCAGCCATCCTGTCCACGATAACGTACTCCTCGTACACTACCGTCCTCCTCGATCAGTTCGTCCACCTGCGCCCCCATTATCAGGTGAAAATTGGGATAGTGTTTGGCCTCGGCAGTGATGAAATCCAGGAATTTTGACTGCGCCATGACCGTGACATACGGATATTTTGTCTTGAGATGTGTCAAATCAGCTATCGTGACTTTGCCAGTAGTCGTATCAAGGACAAATTTACGCGCTTCCGCATGGCGAATCTGTAGGAGGCGTTCTGCTAATCCAAGCTCTTCCATAATCTCCATCACGGAAGCGTGAATGGTATCGCCGCGAAAATCACGATTGAAATCCATGTGCGCTTCTAGCAGCGTCACCTCAACGCCTTTGCGTGCGAGCATATATGCCAGCACCGCACCAGCAGGGCCACCACCGACAATACAACAGATGGTCTGCGTGACAGCTTGTATCTCGTGTACCTGTTTTTTTTCTTGGTGTTGCATTCTATTACCTCTTTCTATGTTGATTTACCGGTTAATTAACACACAACAAAAAAATTAACGCGGGCTTAACCCCTTGAGTACTGTATCAACAATGACCTCGACAATCTCCTCGTGAGTATACTGTAAGGCTATCGCATCGCGCAGTACCTGACGACGTAAGACAAAACCAATCATCGAGCCAAGTAGCACCTGTGCTGCCAGTGCGCTATCCACCTGCCGTAGCGCACCGGAGGCGATTTGGGCATCGATATAGCTCTCGATAAAACCGAGTGCCCGTTGTAAGACCATCGGTGCTATTTGTATAACGTACTCGTTGCTCCCGTGGAGTGCTTCCGAGACTACTACCCGCAACAAAGAAACAAACTTCTCTTCTTCAACAATGTTCAATACGCGTATGAGCAAAAAACGAAAAAACTGTTCCGGTGGCAACGCAAATGCCTCAGCAGGAAGACTCGTCAACAATTGTAATGGTGAACGCTCCTCAATGACTACCTTCAGCAGGTCTTCTTTACTCTTAAAGTAATGATAGATCAAGCCTGCCGTAATCCCTGCTTCACGCGCAATATCTTTATTGGTTGCCTTGGTAAAGCCTTTTTGCGCGAAGATACGCATAGCGGCATCAATAATCTGTTCGCGGCGATCTTCTACAATTTTTGGCGTTCGCGCCATCTTTCATCCAAACCATTTCTAGCAATTTATTAATTTACTGATTAATTACAGTATACCGAAGGCAAAGACAAAAGTCAAGACTCCAGGGTTTTCTTCAGACATTTGGAGATAAGGCTGTCATTCTGAGCGGAGCGAAGAATCTCTCGCTCGCCCAGGTGCAGATTCTTCGCTGCGCTCAGAATGACAGGCCGAATCCCTCTCCTGTCCGTGAGCGGACAGTCTTCTCTCCAAATGTCTGGGTTTTCTTCTCTCAATTACCTGGAAAGCGGGAGGGCATTTCCCCCTTTGCCTTATAAGATGATATACTTTAGAAACGGTGGCTTGACCTGTCTAACCTAAACACATAACGCTCGTATATTTTGATGAATACTTTTGCTATCGAACGAAGACAAGCTTTGCTCTGAGCATAACGATCAATCACATACTTAAAAAATGCACAATAGCCTATTGAGAAGGAGAAAATGTCATGAATGCCCGTTTTTACAGTAGCGATACGTTGAACATTGAGCAACTGGCCACCGATCTTGAGAAGTTCTTGCGCGGCCAGGGTTATCAGACCCAACAAATTGGCAATGGCGATCAGGTGATGGTGCAGTTAAAGAAGGGTAGCGACTTTGAGGCCCTGATAGGAATGCAAGCGGCCTTGACGGTCACTATACAGCGCAGCAGTGGTGGCATAATGGTCGCGTGCGGCCAGCAGAAATGGGTGGATAAGGCGGCGATTGGCGTGGTTGGTTTTGCCATTCCGGCCCTGTGGCCGTTGATGTTTACGGCAGGCGTAGGGGCAGTACGCCAGGCAAGCCTCGCCAACCAGGTCATGAACATTCTGGACGGCCTGGTTCACCAGCAGCAGCCCGACGTAAGAGCCGGATCGGTTCCCAACCACCCATAGGATAGAAATGCCCCAGGGGCTTACACAGGTAAGGTTTTTCGGAAAGAGCGATGGCGTGCGTAGGGACAAGGGGCGGCTGTGGTAGGGATGCGGGGGCCTTGTGCTTGTCCTCGTCCTGTGGGAAGTATCAAGACCTCCACCAGGACAGGCACAAGGCCCCCGCATCCACCACCGCGTCCGCCCCCTGTCCCTATTACCTGTCCCCCAGACAGGGTGGCACGAACGAGAGGCTTCCGCCTCTCACCGAAAATCCTACCTATACAAGGTTACAAGGTGAACGGGAACGCAGGTACCATACGCACAGATAGAGCAGGCATACAATACTATAAAAAGGAAGGCAGAGATAGACGGATGGATGCGCGATTTTATAATTCGGACACAGTAGATTTAGAGCAACTGGCCGGCAACCTGGAAAACATCTACCGGGCGCAGGGCTTTCAGGCCCAGCACCTAGGCACGACTGACCAGGTGATGGTGCAGTTGAAAAAGGGCAGTGATTTCGAAGCCCTGATTGGCTTGCAAGCCGCCTTGACCGTGATTTTGCAACGCTCCAGTGGTGGCACATTGGCGATGATCGGCCAGCAAAAATGGATGGATAAGGCCGCTGTCGGGGCTATCGGCATTATCGCTGCCCCTGTCCTCTGGCCGCTCATGATTACAGCAGGAGCAGGAGCGATACGTCAGGCGAGCCTGGGCAACCAGGTCTTGAATGTAGTGGATGGCCTGGTGCGTCAACTCAACCCTGAAATACAGATCGGGCCGGTACCAGTACAGATCATGCCGCAAATTCAACAGCATTGGGCGCCGCCCCCGCAGCAATATATCCCAGGGCCGCAATATGCGCCGCCCCCGCAGTACCTTCCCCCTCCTATGATTGTGAACGCGTTGCCAACACCCGCGTCGACCGCGAAGCGGTTGCGCTGTCCCAGTTGTAACACACCTTACGAGGCTGGTGATACCTTCTGTACTGGTTGTGGCAAGTCGCTGGTCACGCTCTGTCCCAATTGTAAGACGGAGGTTAATGACAACGCCTCCTTCTGCCCAAAATGCGGTGCCTCGGTCTATCAATCGCTGACCACGCCCCAGGCCGCGCCTCTTGCGTCACCGCTGGCCCCAACGGAGAGCTACACGTCTCCAACCCCAACGTATACACCGCCGCCCGCGCCGACGTATTCGCCGCCACCAGCGCAAGCATATACGCCTCCGGCCCCAACATATACACCGCCAGTGCAGCAGAATCCGGTTTATACGCCACCTGCTGCGCCGGAGCCGTATGTGCCGCCAGTACCACAGGAGCCGCCAGTCGTCTCGTCGCCACAGATCACGTATATTCCCTCTGCCCCCAGGCAGGATGCCCCGGCAACACCGAAAAAACCGGAACCGGAGGTCTATTATACGCCGCCGCCTGATCTGCATGCTGCCCCGCCAGCGAGACCGCAGACACCGCCAGTACGGCCACAGCAAATTAAACCCAAGGCGCAAACACCAGCGACATCAGCACAACAGCCGGATGTGCCGTATTATACGCCGCCCGTGAATCCTACGCCCGTGGCTCCCAAGCCCATTGCGCCAAAACCTTTGTCGCAACCAGCCTTTGATCCTAACGTCACCTGGGGTTCCTTGACTTTCAGCGATGGTCGCAAGGTTCAGCTTTCCGGCGAAAGTGCTCTGGTGGGTCGTTATGATCATGATCTTGGTGGCACTCAGCCACAGGTTGACCTCAGCAACATGCAAGGTTCGGATACTGTTTCGCGCATACACGCCAGCCTTGAACACATCGGCAGCAGTTATACGCTGACCGATCTGAACAGCACCAATGCTACGCGTGTCAACAGTAAACGCCTGGAGCCGGACAAAGCCACGCCCATCAACGACGGCGATACTCTCTCCTTCGGCAAGGTAACTTGCACCTTTAAGAAGGCATAAGTAAAGCAGTGAAGCTGTTGTATCCAGCCCGTCTCAGGCGGCTTGTACACAACAGCTTCACTGCCTTTATAGGATTGAGGACCCAAAAACGAGAGGCACGAGCATGGAAATTGACCAGGAGCGACAACAAAAAGCACGCCAATACGCCCGCCTACGACGACAACTGAGCCTGACCGACATCATTATCGCGGCAGTGGGCATCCTCTTTATCTTTATGAGCGGACTTGATACAGCATTGCGTGACCTGCTACAATTTCTGACCTGGCAACCTGTTGCTGGCTGGTACCCCTTGCAAATCCTGCTCTACTTCCTGATCTTGATGCTAGCCTACCAGCTTATTACCTCACCGCTAGCTTTTTATAGTGGCTATCGACTGCCACATCGTTTTGGCCTCTCCACGATGTCTTTGCGTAGCTGGTTCGCCGACCTCGGCAAGGGTTTGGTATTGAGTCTTGTGCTGGAAATCCTCGTCGTCGAACTGATCTACCTCTTGCTGGCGACGCAGCCGCAGCTTTGGTGGCTCTGGGTCGCCCTGATCCTGCTTTTCTTCACCGTCGTCATGGCAAACCTGGCTCCCGTGCTCATCTTGCCCCTCTTCTACAAGCTCAAGCCGTTAGCCGAAGGCGATTTGACGCGCCGCTTGTTGGCCTTAACCGACCGCGCACATACGCGTGTGCGCGGCGTTTTCACGATGGAGATGAGTAGCAAGACCACCGCTGCCAATGCCGCCCTCATGGGGTTGGGCAATACGCGGCGCATTGTCCTGGGCGATACCATGCTTGATCGCTATACGCCCGATGAGATTGAGGTTGTCCTCGCCCATGAATTGGGTCATCATGTTCACCGCGATATCTGGAAGTTGCTTGTCAGCCAATCGGTGTTGACGCTGCTGGGACTGTACCTGCTCAATCTCGTGCTGCATTGGGCAGTAGATACGCAGCACTATTACACCAGCCTCGCTGATGCCGCTACTATCCCGCTGGTGTTGGTGCTGACAGCAATCTTCGGGCTGATCTTCATGCCGCTCAGCAACGGCTTGAGCCGTACCATAGAGTACCAGGCCGATGAATATGCGCTACAGACCACGAAAATGGTGGGGGCCTTTAGCAATGCGATGACCCGTTTAGCCGACCAGAACCTGGCTGACATCGAGCCATCGCCCATTATTGAGTTCCTTTTCCACGATCATCCCGCTATTAGCAAACGCTTGCAGCACGCCGAAGCTTTTGCCAGGCGTCACGGTTACGCTTTCAACGCGCCCATAAACGCGGAGAGCGTGGCCCCCACCTCGTCAACCGAACCGGAGGGCATGCCTATGACAGGTTCATCAACGCCCGACGCGGCCCACTGATCAAGCTTAGCCACGACCTCTGTCGGTGTCCCAATGATGGAGGTCACATCCAATAGCTCAGGTGGCACAGCTTCCGCCGGATTCTTGTCGCGGTGCTTCCACGCCTCTTGCACGACCGCGACCTCGGCACCATAGCCGTGGCGCGTCAACATTTGTGAGTAGTAGACGCCCATCTTGCCGATGTAGAAGGCCAGAGGTGCAGCTGCGAAGAGGCGTGCGGTAGCACGATCTTGCTCATTGGCATTTTCGTTAAGAATGATGACCGTCAGGTAGGGCGCGATGGCGGCACTATGGGGAGGACGACCAGCCAGGCGCGATCCTTCATCTAATTGTTCCCGCAATTCGCCCCATTTGTTACCCGGCCAATAGACAGGCAGAACGCCATCAGCGATCTCTCCCGACTGCTCCACGTTTTTCGGTCCCATGGCGGCAATGTAGATCGGGAGGTCCGCTCGTGGTGGTGTGAAACGCAGCTTGAAGCCGCGTTCAAGATTGAAAAATTCGCCATGGTAGACCAGTTTTTCGCCGCGCAGAATTGTGCGAATGATCTCGACATATTCGCGTGTGCGCCGCACGGGTTTCTGGAAAGGAACACCATGCCAGTGCTCGATCACGTTCGCGCCCGATGGGCCAAGCCCCAGGATAATGCGCCCACCGGAACGCTCGTCCAGTGTGGCTGCTGTACTCGCCAGCACGGCAGGAGTGCGCGAATAAATATTGGCAATCCCCGCGCCGATTTTGATGCGCCTGGTGACGCGCACTAAATCGGCCATCGAGGTAAACAGTTCGTAGCCCCACGATTCGCCCAACCAGATGGAGTCAAAGCCCAACTCGTCGGCAATCTTGACCTTCTCTACCACTTCCGTCCACGGGCCAGGGAAATTGGGGATCTCAGCCACTAAACCAACTTTATGGCGATATGCTTTCGTTGTGTTGGCAGTGTCGTCTGTTGTCATTTCTGCTATTGTCCTTCCATGTGAGAGAGAGATGTTACTAATCTATGGTTCTGGTATTATAGCGCACTTTTGTGATATTGGGAGTAAGAATTCCCTGACGCCCATAAGGGGCGTCACTACATGATTGAGGAGGCAAGCCCGTTGAGATGTAGTGACGCCCCTTGTGGGCGTCAGGGAGAATATGGAAGAACGGCATTTCCTCGATAATTCACAGATCCTGAATGAGGAGCTTAGGCATGGTTCAAATGGACTTGACAGGTCCTCAGCAACAGAAAGACACAGCGCTGTCAGGCTTCGGCTACTGCGCGAAGCCTGACAGGGGTTGACGGTTCAACCGGTCAAGCACCATTCGTCACAATTGAACCTTGCCTTAGATACTTGTTGAAACAAATTGAACTCTGATATAATGCAGAAGAGATATTTAAGATGTTCTATTGCATGTTAGTTGGATAGTACGGGGGGAGCATGGTCACGAACAGTCGCCTGTTACATGGATCGCTCAAGGAATTTGGCCTGGTTGAAGTTTTACAGATGATGGAGATGGGGAGCATGACGGGTGCTCTACGGCTCAGACACGTTACGGGTCGGCTGGGTATTATTTATTTTAACCAGGGCAAGCTGGCGAGCTGTTCTGAGCTTGACGCGGGTGCTTTAACGCTGGGCGATGTTTTGCAGCAACTGGGCATGGCAACCTCCCCTCACATTGAGCAAGCTTTTACTCAGCAGATGCAGGCTGCTTTTGGTAAACGTATTGGGGAACGTCTGCTAGAGATGGGCGTCATCAATGAGCGGCAATTGAAAGAGGCTCTGCGTATCAAGGCGTTGTGGACGGTACGCGAGCTGGCCCTCTGGCAAGAGGGTACCTACGAATTCATTACCAGCCCCAACAGTCAGACCATCTTGCCCTACGGTGAAAGCTCCCTTGAGCTTGAGGTTATGCGCGTTACCATGGAGATGGTACGCTACTGTGATGAATGGGAGCACATGCGCCTCTATCTACCGCAGAGTGTTCGTACCATCTTACAGTTGGCGCCGGCTATTCCCTATGCCATGAGCTTCGATACACGCACCTTTGAACTCTTTGTCCATGTTAATCTCCACCGTAGGGTGCGGCGTATCGCCAGTGCCATGCGCAGACCAGAGTTGGAGGTGGCCCGCGATTTGGCACAGCTCGTCCAGCAAAAATTTCTCATGCATGTCTTCCAGGAACCCGTTCCCCAAGTATATGCACGCGATGTTCGCCTCCCTGAACCCGCCGAGAAACTACGCATGGAGAGCTTTGAACTGCTCAACCTGCTCAGCCGTATGGAGCAGGAGTGGAATCGCCGTCGCACGCCCATGGAGCAGTTGCCCGCCCTCGTAGAATTTATCAACTGGACGATGGATGCTCTCGCGGAAACCTGTCGCGCTCGTGGGGCAGAACTAGACCTCAACACCTTGCGCACATTGCTCTACCGCGAAAGGTTGCGCTACATGGGCAACTACGAGTTCAAAATAGAGCAGAATCATATCGATGTTGATAATTTTAAGTCCCTCTGCTACGAAATACTCAGCGTCAATATCCAGCAGACCGAGGATTTCTACGACGAAGCTTCCTCTGTCCTGCAACGTATCCTGCGCACCGTCTTCGGCACGATCAATGCGCGTGTCGTCTCCCTCGATGAACGCCTCGAAAACCAGGAGGTCTGGGAGGCCATGTTCACGCAATTCGCGCTACAACGGTCGTGAACATATTTTGTAGAGTAGGGGAACAAAAAACATGGGGAGCCCGAAAAGGGGCCAACGGTGGGTTGTTTTCTCCCCTGCCTTTTCCCCTTTTTCGGTGGGCAGAAAAAGAAAAG
>JBPCJY010000001.1:0-28523 GCA_051004815.1 Ktedonobacteraceae bacterium | reverse complement strand
TCTGCTTGCCAATAGAGCTGTCTTCATCTGCCATATACATACACCTCATATATCTATTCTGACTGTAGTATAGACAGATTTGAGTGTTTTCGCAAGAAGGGGGAAAAGGACAGAGGCTGTGAATGCTCGCTGAGAGGGCAAAAATGGCTTCCAGGGCGACCGCAAGGGATCGCCCCTACTATACACCAGGTGACTCACAGAGCTGCTTTGCGTGGGGGCTGGACGGATATAGTAGGGGCGATCCCTTGCGGTCGCCCTGGAAACTGCAGGAAAGAGTTCTCTTGTTTGTGAAGAGCAGTAGGGAGTGTGTTCATGATTCCTCACGACGATTTTACCCCGCATGGCTATCTGGACAATCCGTATCACTCGTGGAAGCTCAATCCGAGCGGTGTGTTGCGTTCGCTGGCACCACTTGGCATGGGGTGGCATGTTCCCAATCTCGGAACGTATGTACGCAACCAATTTCAATATACTGCCCATCTCACCATCGGGCTAAAAATAGGGCATCAGGTCATGGTCACGCCGGAAGACTTTCAACGTCATGGCTGTAGCATCACTAGCCACCTGCACACGCGGCATCGTTTTGAATATACCTGCCTGATACCTCCATACGGATTGACGCTGACTGCCCGTTATTTTCTGGTCGCGGAACATACCCTGGGCTGCGTTGTTGTGCTGAAAACTACTATGCGTCAGCCATTACCTATCACCTGTTATCTTATCCATTGCCATACGCACAATCCCTTTACCAGTCGGCTGTGGGAACATGGATTGTATGCACGGCAAGAACTTGATAGTAGTTATGTGATGCTTGGCCTCGCCAGTGAAGGCGATGTATTTATGCATGGGGTACGAGCAGCCGATGGTGGGCCGCTGGAAATTGGCACGATGGGTTATACCGTCTCACTCGAAGAGATCGCACATTGGGCCGCGGGGGAAGAGGTGGCACGGCCACATATCACACAACGGCAAGAAGAGAATGGTTGGCAGGTACGCACACTTGCCTTGCCCTGCTCACTGACCTTAGATGGCGGTCAAGAACGCATTCTAAACGTGATATTGGCGCGTGGGGTCTCGCAGGATCAAGCCAACCAACACTGGCAGGATGGCATTGAAGAGATCGCCCTGGCCGAAGCCGAGCATCGCGCTGACGATGAGGCATTCTGGGAGCGAACACCGCAACTTTCTGGTGATTGGCCAGCCCATTGGCGGCGTGGTTGGGTCTACGATCAGGAGACGGTGCGCATGACCATACGTCCACCAGTTGGCGTTCTTGCCAGCTTTTGGGATGGTATGCAAATACAGGCTCCACGTATGGTACTGGCTGAGGCGGCAATGGATGTGCTCTTTCTGAGTTATGCCGACCCGTCATTGGCAGCCGAGGTCATCCTTGGGCATTTCGAAGCGTCGCCACATTCTCAACTACCGTGTATGCGCGAAGATGGCAGCTACAATATGGTGGCTGACGATGGACAATTGTGTGGAACCGCACCCGAATGGGGCTTTCCATTGTGGTGCTGCGATCAGATATTTAGAAGAACAGGGGATTTGCGCTGGTTGCGTCGGCTCTATCCTAAAGCGGCAGCCTATTTACGCTGGTGGTTGCAGTATCGTACAGACGCCGCAGGGTGGCTGGTCTATGCCTGTTCGTGGGAAAGCGGGCAAGATGTGTCCAGCCGCTTTGGGCCGCAGCAGACAGGTGGTAGCATCATCCAGCATGTGCGCCCAGTGGATTTGCAGGCCAGCATGGTGCAGGCAGGAGAAATCATGGCGCGTTGGGCAACGCTGCTGGCAAGTGCCGGGGAAATAGGGAACGACGCTAGCGATTTTGCGGTTGAGGCGGAAGAATGGCGGGAAGTCGCGCATACTTTCACCGTCAAGACGCGCTTGATGTGGCAAGATGGCTGGTTCCGTGACTATGACTCGGTGGCAGGTGAATGGTCTACACAACAGGATGCGATGCACCTGGCTCCGATTTTTTGTGGAGCTTCCGGTTGGGATCATGTCGAGCAATTACGCGAGGCATTGGCACATCCACCTGCCCATAGCTCTGGCTGGGCACCACTCTCATGGCCGCCAGTGGTGATGACCCTGGTAGGTGCGGCCTCCGCGGCTAGCATGCCAGCAGAAGCTACAGAGCTTGCCTATCGCTACATTGAAGGCTCGTATCGCAGTGCCGATAGCCGTCGTCCCGACGAGGAGGGAGGCTTACCGGGCGTTACCCGCGAGTACCGTCGTGTTATCGGTGTTGAAGATGACGGCGCGTACACCTATGCTAATGGCGGCATCGAAGGCTATGGTTGGGGGGCATTGAGCATTCACCTGCTGCTACGCTACTTGCTTGGTATGCGCGAGGAAGAGGCGGGGATAGTGATAGTGGCTCCTATGTTGCCACAGGCACTGCGCCGCGTTGGTACGGTCTATCGCATCGAGCCGATACAGTGGGGAATATATACGCTGGGTATCGAGTGTAGAGTAGGGGATGAGAATAGCAAGGACTATACTGTTCGTCTACGCTGCACAAAGCAAGAAAAAGTCACTGAAGATACGGTGCTACCAGTGAGTACCACAGAAGAATGTGAATGGCAAGGAGTGTGGGGAGAGGAACGAAAACTTTCACTACCGCAGCTGCTACCATTACCTGCTTGACGGCTTACCGCTGAAAGCTGTGTACAAGCTCTCTTGTATACAGCTTCAACTGACCATATCTTCTGTGAACCAGGGCCATCCTCTGGAATCCACAAAGATACCGACGCCGATGCGGTGCAAGGTTGTACTGGTCAGATGTATGCGATGCCAGCCGTTGGGAGGCTCATTGATCATGCTCTCTTGCACTGCGTCAACACCGGCCACGGCAGTGGGATATGGGCCAGCAAGACCGATACATTCGCCACAATCTGAAAAACCCGCGAAACCTTCGTTGGCAATACGCGTACACTGGTCGAGTCCATCGGGGCAGGTATGGCTAAAGCCGCAATGCACCATGTTCCAACTGTGCAAGCGAGCACCACCCGCCAACGTGCTATTCCAGACAAAGGGATAGAGGCCTCGCACGGCACGATCATGATTAATCAAGGCAAAGAGTTGTTGCGTTAATTGAATCTCTTCGGAGGTCATGGCGGGAGGTGGGCCATAGGGGGCTGAGCCGGAACCTGTGCCAGGAATGTTTGTGGGAGGGCCAAGCGTAGGAATGATAGCATGTGTGGGTACAGGTTTAGGGGTAGGTGTGGCAACTTGCGGGGGAATGAGTAGCGGCGGAGTCGGCGTGGGTGACAGCTTCTGCTCTGCATGTACGCTATCGCTGATCAAGGGCTGTTTAGGTGCCAATTGGTTGTTCTGTGGCGCACCGCACGCGCTGAGTAGTACGATGAAACATAGCCCAAGAATACACAAAACTTTTCTACCCACGAGAACGCGACTCCTTCCCATACCTATTTGCGTTAGAAATGCCACTTTTTATGTTTGCATGCAAGGAAGCTATCCAAGGCATTCTAAAAGTTGCACCATGAACAGTATAGCACGAAATAGCGAAAGTACCGCATGATAGTGGCATTCTATGGTACTTATTGGAACGAGCTTTGTGACAGTTTTGGGGTACAAAGCATTGAATTGCACCCCAACGTCAAGAGCCTATGAATGATTACCAGGGCGATCCCTTGCGGTCGCCCTGGTCACCAACATTGCATCATGAGCATTGATGCACAGGTCCTGTCCCAACGTAGTTAGTAGCGGCAGGTGATGACGATAGCACTCATATCATCTGGTTTGGCGCGTACTGTGAAATGGCGTTCCTGGTGGGAGCGTTCAATGGAGTGTTCTACCAATAGGCGGGCCACGGATGTCCGGGGTTCGGAGCGCAAGATTCCTGCAATTTCTTCATCGATCAAATTGTCGTGGATACCATCGGTACAGAGGAGGATGCGATCACCGGGAAACACAGAGACCTGGTCAAGGTGGATGGTTGGTGGTAATGGGCCACCAAGGGCTTGTGTGATGCCGCCGCGTAAGCGAAAGTAGCTATATTCAGTGTCTGAGAGTTGGTCTGTTCGCATGGCCTGATCGATACGTAGGGCGTCTGACTCGTGTACTACCTGGTTTTCGACTAACTTTGCCAGGAGGCCATCATCGCTGGTGAGCCGTTTGAGAGGTTCATTGGCGCGGAGCAGATAGATACGGCTATCGCCTACGTGGGCATGAACCATGGTATAGCCAGGGGTATCCGCCTTACGAATGAAAGCAGCTAAAGCGACGGTGGTCGCGAGATCACTGGTACCGGCCCGTCGTGCGCCATCGTTGCGTACTTGATCGTCGGCATCAAGGACGAGTTGTTCGAGTATAGCACAGAGATCGGCATGGCTATGCTCTTTCTGCTCTTCAAGAATCCTATAGGCTTTGCGCCCTTTTTGCACCTGCTGGAGGGTGCGTTTCCAGCCCTTAATGGTTGAGCGAGCCGCGGTCTGCGAGGCAATCTCTCCGGCTGCACTTCCACCCACGCCATCAAAAACAGCCGCGAGGCCGCTCGTTTCGTGGGCAATAATGGTGTCCTCATTACGGTTAGGATGACGTTCACACGCCACCGTATAACGGGAGAAAGTGAATAGTTCCGAGGTTTTCACCCCTATAGCATTATGATTATGTCGATTGATTCTATGATGCGACATCTTTGTCGAGTACTCCTTGCAAGGTCCGCTCCCACACGCTTAATTTATCAGGCCATCTTGAAGATTTCATTGGTTATATTGTGTGTCAGTATAGCAGATATGTGCGCGAAAAGGAATGGGATATGCTGTAAGAACCTATCAAAAACTCAGGGATTGCATCATGATACCACAAATTAGTGGTACATAGCGGCGGCGAGAAGAGTAGTCTTACAAACATCCGCTCAGGCGCAGGAAATTCTCAAAGAGTAGACGCCCATGCGCAAGGTAGAGCGCATAGTACTTTGCACGCTCTTGCTCGATGACATCGGGCGCGTTCGGCCCCAATATTTTGATCACTTCTTGCTGATACTCTGGAAAATACAGCCATGTTTGCAGCATAGCGGGGGTCAGTTCAATGTGATATTGCAAAGCGTAGGCTCGCCTGCCAATACGAAATGCCTGATTGAATGTGTTCTCGCTAGTTGCCAGGTGTACGGCTCCCGTGGGGATAGCAAAGGTGTCCTCGTGCCATTGAAAGACCTGCTGATAGCCGGGAAGTCCATGATAAAGCGGATCATCTTTGCCCTCGTCCGTCAGTTGCACCTTGTAAAATCCCAGTTCGGTCATATGATGGCGTTTGACGATGGCACCCATAGCCCCTGCCAGCACTTGACCACCCAGACAGATACCCAGAAATGGAATGTCTTGCTCTACCACCCGACGTAAGACCTGCTTTTCCTGCGCCAGATAGGGATATTTGTCGTGCGCATTCGCGTGCTGTGGGCCACCCATGGAAAGAATGGCAGCGTATTGCGCAGGATCAGGAATGGGGTATTCTTCTACATTGACGATATCGCAAGGGATATCATGTTCCGCCATAAGCTCGCTCAGGTAGCCGGGCGGATCATCCCAGGTATGTTGCAGTGCCAGAACTTGCTTCATCTTCACTGTTTTCTGTCTCCTTTTGTCCGGTACAAGTAATCTCAACGCTCCACTGTTGATCGGCCTCGAGCAATAGAGGCCAGAGCAAGGTGATACAACTCCCCTGATGATTACGCTCAAAGCCAGCCTCCGAGCCGGTCACTGTGTCGATAGAAAAGCGCCAGAGCGTTGTCGCTTCGCTCAACGAGAAACCCATATCTTGCGCAATCCAGCGATTGCCGACATGGAAGTTTCCTACCTGGGCAACTTCGCCCGTACTATCAAAAAAATCGTGAAGTGCTTCTTGGCCTTCATCAATGCGATAATAGGCTTGGTCGTTATGGCCACCGCCGAGCAGATGGATATTCCATTCGCTGGCAAAGCGCGTTTGTAAGCGAGACTGCCCTGTATTATGTATAGTATACCGCACAATCAGCCGTTCTTGCCCTATGGGCATAAACAGTGTCTTCGTGAGATGCACTGGTAGCGGCCCTAACGCTCCGGCACGTTTGACCTGGCCAGCGCGGGTCAAGGTAATCGTCATGCCGCTTTCATCCTGCTGCACCGCGGCTGCATAAGGTGTTTCAACGAAGTTGCCCTGTTCTTCAAAACGTGATTCAGCGAAAAGTTGCAGGGAGACGCTGGGGGCGAGGAAATGATCGATCAAGCTGCTACGGCGATAGTGGTCAACGACCAGAAATTTGTCGAGATCAGGCTCTTTCGTGCGAATAGTAGTATGAGGCGAAGCGACCTCTTTACTTTCTGGAGCCGTAGTTGATGCGATATTATGCGCTATGGCTGCTGCACGCTGGCGGCGTTCCTGTTCATAGTGGCGCAGTGTCTGGTGATAGCTTTCCTGGTGCCGTGTCATTACTGAAAGGAGATTATGCGCACTGCGACGCATATCCCACTCGAACAAGGTGCCACCGCGCTGGGGATCAATATACAGATTTTGCTGATCGCTCTCCACGATTAATTCATCCGTGCTGTCGCGGTCAAAGTCAGTAAACTCGTGCTTTTGCCAATGACCGACTCCCATGCTTACACAATCAGCTGCGTTTTCCGCTTTGATGAGGTGATGATAAATAGCGGAGCGCACATGGCCCATGTAAATGCCGCCAAAGAGACCATGCCAATAGGTATCGTTGGCCTGTGCTTTCCACAGGTGGACGAGGCCCGTTTCCGGTGTCGCGCCCGCGCTATAGACGTGCTGATGCACACGCAACATTTTTTTATGTTGATTGTTGATCTCGTGGTAGCGAACGAGGAAGTTACGCCAGAAGCCACCGCGCATGAATTGCGTGATATCATCGCGCCGCTCATCCTGCAAGGTATGCAAGAGTTTGCCAAAAATATAGGCTTTTTGCGGGGGTAACGCCCACTCGGTCATTTCGATATAGGAGGAGGTAGGAATGTAGATACGTCCCAGCGCGGGATAGTGCTGAGCGTATTCGCCCAGGAGTATGGTATGGAGCCAATCGGTGTTCTGCTCAAGTGCGGTAAAAAATTCTTCGATCCAACCAGAACGACCATCCGCCCCCCAACAATATGGGCCGGTTTCAGGCCAACTGCCGAACTTTTCTCCATCATCCCCCATGACTGCAATACGCTTCCCATCAGGTGTGGCGAGGGAACGCATATTTTCGATGGTTTCCTGGACAGGACGCCAGGGAATGGTATAGCGCAGCGATTGACTGGTGGCATAGACTTTCAACACGCTGCTCTGGTCTTCGGTGGCGTAGTAACCGTAGAGGTCGCTGTCCTCTAAGCCAACATTTTTAAAGTGAACATCGTCGAGAATGGTCCAGGCAATGCCTGCTTCGCGCAATAGACGTGGCAGGCCGGGTTCCCAGACACGTTCCGCGATCCACATCCCCGACGCATGTACGCCAAAGTCGCGCTGAATACGCTCTGTCAAGCGGCGTATCTGGCCAATCTTGTCGCTATCAGGAATGGAGGGTAGTATCGGCTCATAGTAACCGCCGCTGACAATTTCCACTTGCTTGCGCCGGGCAAGAGCAGCCACGCGCTCTAAAAACTCCGGGTGTGCTTCCTCCATCCAATCAAGCAGGGAACCGGTGTAGTGAAGTGAGAGGCGAACGCTGGGATGTCGTTCTAAAGCCTCAATCATCGGTAAATAGGCTTCTTCGTAGACAAGTTGAAAGACCCAGGGGAAGTTACCAACGGGTTGATGGTTGTGAAGCAATAAGCCGAGGTGGATGCTGTTTGTCATTGGTTTCACCTAAAATATAGTTGTAGCGGAGCAATTTTTGCGCCTCTCTCTTTCACTATAGCCTATAGTGCTGCATGGGTCAAGCGAACATACAGGCGTGCAGACATTTGGAGAGAAGACTGTCCGTGAGCGGACGGAGAGGGATTCGGCCTGTCATTCTGAGCGGAGCGAAGAATCTGCACCTGGGCGAGCGAGAGATTCTTCGCTCCGCTCAGAATGACAGCCTTATCTCCAAACGTCTGGCAGGCGAGCATTGTTTTTTTCTGCGCTAGAGGTTATACTTAGGGCAGTGGTGTGTATCCAGCTTCTCTACTCCTCAACTGCTACAAGGAGAATTTCATGCACAGGAAAGCGCATGTCCACCGGCACATCGCAGTACCTTTTACGTTTGCCCTCTTACTCCTGCTTCTATTTGTCCCGTCCGCCTTCGCCGCTTCCGCTCAACATGGTCACAGTGCAAAGCTGCGCTCTGCCATGTTTGGCGCGAAAAAGCATTACCTGGCGATGGGAGACTCGCTTGCCTTTGGCTTCCAACCAGACCTGAACTTCAATTATGGCTACGTTGATGACTTCTTCAGCAATTTGAAAAGCCATGGTGTGAAGGATGTCGCCAATATGGGCTGTCCTGGGGAGACGAGCGTTACCTTCCTCAATGGGAATTGCCCGGCTCCGTACTTGCGCAAGTTCCCGTACATTGGTTCGCAGCTCAACGCGGCAGTGAGCTATTTGCGGTTTTATGCTGGCCAGGTTAGTCCTGTGACGCTCGATATTGGTACGAACGACGTGAAGGGCGATATCAATACAAGCAACTGCACCATTAACCAGACACAGTTTACGAAAGACCTTGCTACGCTTGATTACAACCTGACGCACATCATTTTGCCACAGCTCCATGCTGCCCTGATCATGAACGGAAAAGTGACGGGTGATCTGCTCGTGATGAATGCGTACGATTCCTATCAGAATATTTGCCCCAATTCGGTGGCGTTTACGCAAATTGTCAATCAGCACCTGACCAGGGATGTTGGTCGCTATGGTGCTATCGTGGATGTGTTCAATGCCTTTGGTGGTAGCACAACCCCCAATCCGCACACCTGTGCCTATACCTGGATGTGCAGTATCTTTACCGATATTCATGCTACCACCAAAGGCTATAGTGTCATCGCGCACACCTTTGAGCAAGGTGCTGGCTATTAGCCGGTAGAGGCGAAATTTTTGTTCCTACACGCTAACACTGTGGGAGGATGCCGCCAATGCATCCAGTTCATGCGCTAAAAAAGTGGTGACTTGCTCGAGATATGGCTTCGTGCTGGTAATGCTGTGCAACAACGTGAGCAACGTATCTTTACCAACTTTATCAGCACGATCAAGCTCTGTCATGAGAGCTTGTAATTCGGTTTTGACAGTGGCAAGCGCGTTCTCCGGTGCAGGGCTGAAACGAGCCTCAAGGTCTTCGTAGATATTTGCAAAGGCTTCTTCTGGTTCCCATGGTGTACATTCTCCCTCTTGCAGGGCGAGATCCTCTTGCACCGTCAACACAAAAGCCAGTATCCAGAGGAATTGTTTGAGCACCATATCCGTCGTCTGCTCTGTTGCAGTAACCAACGTCGTAGCAGCGGAAAAAAGGTGCAACGCGATCAGGGCTATTTCGGTTTCATAGTTTTCAGGAACAAGGATAACCCTATAATTACGCCCATCGGTATGACCTAGCAAGCCATGCTCGATATATTGCACCATGGAGCGAAAAGATAATGTTATCTTTCGCGTGTAGAGCCATGGGAGAATCACGCGACAGGTATAAAAAATAGTTTGATCAGACTCTGGCCGGATGATGCGTATAGACATTCTGTGTGAAATTGCCAGCAGATTGCTAAAATCTGGCGATTGTAATAGCCGTCGCATCATTTGCTCATAGTCGTCATGTAGCTCAGCGTTTTCGCGTATAAATCTAGCTGTATAGGCTTCAAAATACTTGATCGCACGCGGTGCCGAAGTCTCCTGGATTGGCTCCATCCATTCTTTCAGCTGGGGAGCAAAGAACAGCTCGAAGAAATGTATACCCACAACCGAGTCTCCTACCAATAACTGGTGGGCCTTGTTCTCCTGGACGATATACCATAAGGAGTCCTGGATAATTGTCGGATAATAGGCACGGATGAGGTTGGTAAAGCTTTCAGGTAATAGGCTTATCTCCTGCTCTCGATCATCTGGCAAGGTGTACACATAATTATGCTCGCCGTACGCCTTCATCAGGCGATTATACTGCGCCTCGATCACCGACACAGTCGCTCCGGTCGGAACGCAGGTAACAAGGAAGCCAGCTCCACCGACAATACGATAGGTAGAGACTTGAAATTCTAGTAAGGTGGCAGTACCATCCTGATCTGGCGACATCATTCTCAAGGGATATTCCCACTCGCGCTCAGTAGCAGGTTCGGCCTGCTTATAAATATGCGCACGTTGTGGGTCTGCCTTCATCGCAGCAATGAAGCGAGCGTACAACGACTCGTCGGCTCTGGCGGCCAGGCGTTTAACCACGGCTGACTGCTTCGTGTATAACTCAACATTTTGGTCCACGGGAATGCGCTCAAACATAGCCGCCAGGAGCGCAAAGGCACTGGTACCCAACAAAGCATGTGGTGTAATGGGTTCTTCAGGCATCAACATGCCCCACAGCCACAATGCCATCAGATTGGTAGCTTTAAATACGCCATCAGGGTCGAGTAGCCAGACAGGATATTGGTCTCGCAGAGCAGCTTCGCCAAGGGATTGCCTTACTTTGGGGTAGTCAAAATCGAACAAAACGACCTGCCTTTCAATTCAATGTAATGGGGTGCTGGCATCATGCCGCGTAGCCAAGTATAGCATAAATTGATGAAAGTGAATATAACTTTAAGAAATAGAGGCAGGTAACGTATAAGTGTGGCTTGCTCGGTGATAATGTTTTTGCGTACCGCCAAAGTGGCACACAGAAACTGTTTACGTTGTGCCGAAACTGGTATATTCTATTAAGACAAGGTTCAATTTTGACGAATGGTGCTTGACCGTTTGAACCGTCAACCCATGTCACCCTGAGCGCAGTAGCCGAAGCCCTGAGCGCAGCGAAGGGGAAGGGTCTGTCGCGCTCGGCACAGAGATGCTTCGCTGCACTCAGCATGACAGAGCGGTGTCTTTCTGTTGCTGAGGACCTGTCAAGTCCTTTTGAACCATGCCTAAGACAAAGATTTCTCATGCATAGGGAGGAGTGGGGTAAGCTATGGCACTCATAAAAATATTATTGGTTGACGATCATGGGCCATTGCGCAGAGCATTGCGTGAAGGTTTACAGGCGACAGGGGCCGTGCAGGTTATTGGCGAAGCAGCCACTGGACGCGAGGCTGTGGCCCTGGCACTTGAACTGGAGATCGATGTCATTTTGATGGATGTCCAACTACAAGACAAGGAAGTTGGACGGCATGCGTTGAGTGGTGTTGGGGCGGCGATTGCTATTCGGCGGGAGCGTCCGCGTATGCCAGTTGTCTTCTATTCCATCCAGGATGACGACGAGTATTATCGCGAGTTTCGCGCCGCGGGCATTCTTACGCACTACGCATATGTGCGCAAGAGCAATTACCTGTTGCCCAGTATGTTGGTGCCGCTCCTGCGGGATGCCGTCAATGGGCGCAGCCTGGTTGATCCTGAAATCGAAGACCGTGTGCAGGAGGTACGCGATCTGGATGAGCAATCGCCGCGTGCGTTGCTGGAGCCGAACGAACTGCGCGTAGCCGAATTGGTGGCGCAAGGTATGACGAATGAGCAGATTGCCGCTCGCCTCAATCTCCACGATAAGCGGGCGGTCAGCCGTACCAATGGGCGTATCTATGCCGCCTGGGGCTTGAGCGAAACCGCGGTTGATGATAAAGTGGCACGCGCTCGTGCTACGTTGATCTATAGTATGAACCGCATGATTATCTGGAATGAGGATGGCGCGGCACTGGTGCAGGATCGGCGCGGTGAATGGATTCCCCTTTACAAAGAAGATTGAGATGTCGCTGCAAACCTTTTTAACACCTGCCCACTTGCTACCAACCATCGCGTTAGCTCTTTCCATCTTTGACACGGTTTCTTTTATCTGGCTGGCCTTCACCGTCTGGCTGAATGGAGACCGTCAGACCTCGATTGCTCGCCTGGGTGTGGTTGGGTTGGGCTTTTCCGCGTTGTTCTTTTTTATTCACGCCTTACTCATCTCCAAACCACTGACACCTACGGGCAGTTCTATTCCGTTAGATTTCTGGTGGCGTCTGATCTGGTTGCCAGCGATCAGCGTGCCTTACATCTGGTTTGCCATCGGCTTACACTACGCTGCACTTATCAACCAGGGCTGGCGACGGCGACGACCACTCCTGTTGATCTGTAGCGGCGTTTTTGGTTGTCTCCTGCTGGTGATGCTCATTATCAACCGCACAACATTTACTTACGTTGGCACACTACGTCTGTTAGCCTATGGCGACCTGTTCGATGATACCAGTGCAGGGCTATTCTCGCCGTCGGTATTGTTGCCTGTGCTCTTTCTGTTCTATGTGACGTTCTGTGCCATTGGCCCATGGTTCACGTTGGGCAGGATTAATCGACTGTGGCGTGCTTTTTGGGGAACGATCAAGAAACGTAAAAGCAACACTGAAGATGAAACTTCTCCTACCTTGCGCGCCCCTACCTTACGCAGTGAATTAGCTAACGCATTCTGGGACGACCCCACGGAAGTTGAATTGCTGGAAGAACCAGTACTTTCCTGGCACCTGGCGCGTCCAATTCTCTTCCTGGCCGCTATCTTGATGGTCATGCTTACGACTACGCTGGGTATTCTCGGTACGTGGTCAATTACCGATTGGTTTGAAGTGCAAAGGAACGGCATAGCGCATCTGCCCATGGATACTATCCCGTTGAACCTGCTGATACTTGATCTGCTGGCGACTGGTTCGGTAGCGATCATGATATTGCTGGTGGGCTATTCTATCGTGCGTCATGGCATTCTTATTGAGCGTCCTTTAGCGCGGCGGGGGTTCTTCGAGCAGTGGCGCGGTATCGTGATCGTCTCTACCGCGATAGCTATCTTAATTGCGCTACTTGTCAGTTTTACACATGGCACTGTGGGTGGCCTGTTGCTCATCACTTCGCTGGCAACTGGCGTGTATGCCTTATTCACCTGGAGCACCTACACGGCACACGATCGCTATATCGCACTGCTGGGGCCATTTCTACGCAGTACAAACCTGCGTCACTGGTTAAATACTGACCAAAAGAAGACCGAGCAGGGGTTGGAGGATCTCTTTTTCCTTTTGTGCAGAGATATTTTGGCGGTGAAGTGGGCGAGGTTAACGGTGATGGCGGGATCAGTGCGACGAAACTTTGACTATCGCTGGCCAACGATAGCAAAAGAGCAAATCAAGTACACGCTGCCGAAAAAGGTGACCGGGAATGTTGTGGGGGAAGAGAAGCGTACACCTGTCCGTCTCCGCCTCAGTATCGGCGGTAAAGCGGCGATTTGTTGGGTATTGCCCATTTATGATGAACTTGGCCTTGTCGCGACACTTTATCTTGGCCCACGGCAAGACGGTGCAGCCTTTACTGATGAAGATATGGACCTGGCTCATGCTTGTGGAGAACGTATTCTAGATGCCCTGGGAGATCACGAAGCCATGCAGGCGGTAGCGGCACTGCTACGACGACGTATTGTGGATGTCAAATTGTTGGGGGCGCAACACCGACGCATCTTGCACGACGATATTCTGCCGCAAATGCACCTGGCCCTTTTGCGCTTAGAGAGCTTGCGCTCGTATACCGATGTGGAGACGGCACCGTCCACACGAGAGGAAAGTGCTGCCCCTGAACAGGTGTTAAATGAAGCGGTAGCAATGATTAGTGATGCGCACCGCCGTCTCGCCGCTATGATGCGTGCCACTGCTCCCAGTGCGCCCCACCGTTTGGAGCGTGATGGATTGATGCATGCTATTCATCGCATGCTTGAGCAGGATTTTCAGCACGCCTTTGACGCGGTTGAGTGGTGTGTATCCGAGGAAGCTGCTCGCTGCATTGACGAAGTTACGCCCCCTGCCATCGCTGAACTTATCTTTGCAGCCGTTCAGGAGGCGTTACGCAATGCGGCTCGCCACGCCCGTGGCAGCGATGTCCATCGGCGTTTATGCCTGACGCTCAAGGCGTCATGCGCTCAAGTGGACTCGGACCTGGAAGTGATAGTGGCTGACGACGGCGTAGGTATTATCTCCGCCGATAGCTCAACCACGGGTACAGGAGGGGGCCTACTTACCCATAGCGCGTTGCTGGCTATTGCTGGAGGAAGCCTGACGCTGAAAAGTAGCCCCGGCGAGGGCGTGACTGTGCGCATTTATCTGCCCGCTGAATCGCTGAGGTGAACTTTATAGAGTATACATCTCTTCAATACCTTTCGTCGTCAAGATCCGCTTGAAGCGAGGATACGTCTTGCGTTCAATTGCAATTGTATGCTCACCGTTTCCACGACATGTGTCATCGACCGTATCAACTCAAATGAAAATGAGCTCTGATACAGCTTTGGTGATAAACTCATCTATAAAGATAAGGAAGAAGCAAGCTAGAGAACGCTCTTGAGCCACTCATCGACAGCCGCTTTGAGCTGCTTGTCTCTCCACTGATACCATGCTTGCAGCCATTGCTCATCAACGCGATGTAACGTATCTTTAAAGCGGCGAAACGCACCTTTGCCATTTAAGGCGATGGATAATTTTTCGGCGGCCTGTTCGTCGGCTGGAGCGACCATGTCATCCACGAAATCGACCATCCACTGATAGGCTTCATGAGAGGGATACGCTCAATGGCAATGTAGTCGTTGCTGCCGTCGATTTCTTCCAACAAGCGTTCATCCTCGTCGGGCAGGCCGAGATAGTCTGAAAAGAAGACCACTTCGCCTGTAAGCAGATTCAAGAAATACCTGTTCGCCAGGTCCGAGTCTTCCATCGCGGTTTCAAGCATGTCCATGTCAATCGATTTTCCGTTAGGAAGGGTGTTCATGTGATACTTCTCCTGATGAACAGGGTTTTCATCCTACAGAAGTTTCTTGAATGGACTCAGGCTCCGTACAAGCTGATTTCTTTCTGCCGAGCATAACGCTGGATTTCATGCACGTCCGTTATGCCCTTGATGATGGCTTCCTGAATCCATTCGTACATCTCATATTTATTTTGATAGAGCCGATTACTGCAAAAGATGTTGCGACGAGCAAAAGGTGGCGGTGTAATTCTACGGAGGTATTCTTGTGCGTCCGGATCATTTGGTCGCAGCATATTCCACCAAGGGGTTGCCAGGATATAGTAAGGATCATGTGCCCACTTCGAGCAGGGTTGATGAAAGAGCTCACAAAGATACTCGACAGAAGCAGCGCAGAAAGCCCCCCAAGGGCGGGTCCGTTCGGTTTCCTGCTCAGGCCTGGTCAAAGAATCTTTGATCAGATCGGGACGGATGTGCTTGGCGTAGCCATACCAGGCATTAGAAAAATCTCCCAAGGCTGTCCAGGGGTCTTCTCCCTGGCAAATTCGTTGTTAGGCGTACGCCATGGTATCAATCGTTGCAGGGAGCGGTGGCGGTTCTTTGTGTCGGTCAGCGTAATCTTGTGCCATGAGGCGCAGGGTTTCAAATTTCATGATCAACCTTCTCTCCCAAAAAGTCGGTTCAGTGCATTCTCGATACTTTCGGCATTATTCTGTTGCCCGCTCGGTAAGATGTACCGATCCAATACCTGCTGAGCTTGTTTACGTGTCCGGATTTTTGTTTTCGGAAGTAGTATAGCACAATCAGCAAGGTCTTTTTGGCGGCCCGCGGTGATTTTGAGTGCAAGGATATACTCACTGGCAGGGGCATAGATATGAAATTCTTACCCCTATATATGAGTTGGCCCACCTCTTTTCTCATGTGGCTACTCTCTGGTCATACCAGCATGCATTCGCTATACTTAAACACAGAAAGATAGGGTACTTGATTGTGCTGTTTCTAGCGTCTTATGGGTAACAGCAATAGCATACAGGCACGACTCTTCGTGCGTGATACTCAACAAACCCAAATTGGAGGGTGCTATGATACTTATAACTGGAGCAACAGGCTATATTGGGAGACACCTCGTTGCGCGGTTGGTGGAGCAGGGGGAATGTCCGCGCTGCTTGGTGCGCGATACAAAACGGGCCGCGAACGTATTACCAGCCGGAAAAGTGGAATTGATACAGGGAGATACTACCCAACCCGCGTCACTGAAGGCCGCGCTCAATGGTGTCGAGACGGTCGTTCACGCGGCGTTCATTACTGCCGACCACAAGCAGTCGGCGGGTAATAGCTACGCGGAAACCAATGTGCAAGGGACATCATACCTGGTGAAAGCCGCGAAAGAGGCGGGCGTGCAGCGCATCGTGGAGATTAGCGGCTTAGGCACCAGGCCAGACAAAGCGGGTAGCTACATGCAGGGCCGCTTCCTGGCAGAGAAGATGGTGAAGGATAGCGGCTTGGACTGGACTATTATTCAGCCCTCGGTGCTTTTTGGCAAAGGAGCACCGTTCATCAAGGGGCTGGCCGACCTTATTCGTTCCGCGCCCGTCGTGCCGCTCATCGGAGGGGGTAACATCTTGTTTCAGCCGATCTATGTGGAAGATGTGGTGACGGTAATTCTGAAAGTGCTGGCAGATCCAACAGGTACTAACAAGAAAACATATGTCATTGGTGGGCCTGCCTATTACTCATTTACGCAGGTGATCGACGTATTGCTGCATGTCATGCACAAGTCGCGTATCAAAGCACCTGCTCCCATGCTGTTGGTAGGAATAGGGGCGGCAGTGATGGAGGCATTATTGCCCAAGCCGCCGCTGACAAAGGCGGCGATGACGCTGTTTACGTTTAACAACACGACCGATTTGCAGAGTGTTGAGCGCGATTTTGGTTTTACACCAACCTCATTTACGGAGTACTTACAAAAAGAAGGGGTGTAGCACGGCAGCACACTTCCCAATTTTGCTGTGATATAATTGGAGGGCGTGAACGTCTATAGTAAAGAGAGATGCATGCCCTTCTACTTTGTGCGGTCTGCTCTCTACCATGGCAGTAATCTTTGAGATGGGGGGACTTGCTTGACCGTATCACCTGATGTAGCGGCAAAGGCGAGCAACGATTTACGCTCGATTGGAGAAATGTTGCTGCGTATTTCGCGTACACTGCACGATCACACGCGTAAACTAGAGATGGCGGTCGAAGGAACATACGCCGGTGAAGGCAGTAATCCGCGTATTCGTCTACTGAGCGATTCTCTGCATTTGAGCCGTAACGCCGATCTGGAGTTAGGTCGGCTCAATAACTCGTTGCAACAAGTGTTACAACTTTTGCAAGGGCAAGCTGGGCGCAGTCCCAACCATCAAATGACTACTACCTCTCAGCCCCTCCACGCGCCATTTGAACGGGAAGATATTTCAAACAGCATCAACGCGTTGAAACGTGAGCGCAACGAATTAGAGACGCTGTATAACATCGCGAAAATGCTCAATTCGACGCTAGAGTTCGACGAGGTCTTACGTTTAGTGATGGAGCAGGTCATCAGCTTTGTCAACGCGGAGCGAGGCTTCCTTGCGCTGATCAATCCTGACAATCCTAAGACCAACGAAATTGATTTCACCATCGCCCTGGACAAAGCGGGGCAACCCATTGATAGAACAGCCTACAAAAACAGTCGCAGTACAGTGAATCGTGTTGTCCAAACTCGCGAACCGGTTTTGACCGATGATGCCCAATTGGATGATGCGCTCAAGGCACAAGCAAGCATTATGACCTATGGTATCCGCTCTATCATGTGTGCGCCCCTGGTTGTGCGCAATCACTGCATCGGGGCGGTCTATGTTGATAGTCGCATTAATGCGAATCTGTTTGGGCCAAAGCACCGCGATCTGCTGCTGGCCTTCTGCCATCAAGCCGCCATCGCCATTGACAATGCTCGCCTCTTCGCTGACTTGAATAAAACGATACGCAAGGTCAACGAAGACAAGCAGTATATGGATAACATCTTTTCTTCTATCGCGAATGGCGTGATTACCACCGACTCAGCCGGTATCGTAACGACGTTCAACGATGCTGCCGCGAAAATCCTGCGTATCAATCCGCGCAATGCGGTCGGGAAACATTTTCAAGAGGTGTTTAAAGACAGGCCCCAGGTCGGAATTAGCGAGTTGTTACACAATGCCAGGGTGCAACATGAACACGGCACGATGGTGAACAATTCGGTAGATTGTGAAATCCCCGGCTCTGGCGATGTGAACCTGAATCTCTACGTGTCGGCTTTGCTTGATACACAAAATAATCATATTGGTATGGCACTGGTGATTGATGATCGGACAGAACTCAAACGCTCTGAGGCCAAGGCCAAACAGATTCGGCGCATCTTTGAACGCTATGTTCATCCCAACGTCGTGCAACAATTGATCAGAGACCCCAAGGCCCTAAACCTGGGTGGCGAGACCAAAGAAATTTCAGTGGTCTTCGCCGACATTCGTGGCTATACGCGTTTGAGCGAAACTATGCCCCCGGAGCAGATGATGACGCTGCTCAACACCTACCTGGAAATCATGGTGAAAGAAATCTGGGATGAGGAAGGCACACTGACGGCTTTTATCGGGGATGCGCTGATGGCAATTTTCAATGCCCCACTGCTCCAGGAAGATCATGCCTTGCGTGCTGTGCGGGCCACATGGAATATGCGTCAGGCGGTCCAGAAATACCAGCAAGAGCACCCGCAGGGCATACCAATTGCCTTTGGCTTTGGCGTCAATACAGGACTAGGGGTTGTCGGTAATCTTGGTTCACAGGGACGCCTACAGAATTATACTGCCATCGGCGATGCTGTGAATATTGCTTCTCGCCTCCAAAACAATGCGACAGACAACAATATCCTGCTCAATCACTCAACTTTTATACAGGTGCGGCAGCATGTGAAAGTTTCAAAGCTGGCTCCTCTACAGGTCAAAAACAAGTCTGCCCCACTGGATGTATGGTCTCTTTCGGGGATTGTGTAGGCACTATATTACTTTTCGTAGGACGAAGCCAATCTGCTCAATGCGCACAAAGCCAAACCATTCGTAGAGACGATGGGCATGCGTATTGTCACTCTGTGAGTTCAGCATGATGCGCAACACACGCAATTTTTCAAAGAAACGGATGGCCTCAGCCATTAAGCGAATACCGATGCCTTTACCCTCCGCGGAAGGATGAACGGCGATACGTACCAGATAGCCGAACTCAGTGTCCAGGGCATTGAATTGATAGCCGATAACGTTACCATCTATTTCCGCCACGACGAAATAGGGATGGGTCGCGGCAATATCTCGAAAAGAGACGGCATTGTACCGCCATAGCTCCTCAAAACAGACTTGCTCAATAGCCAACAATGTTGGTATGTCACGCTCCTCCATGGGACGAATAGTGATGTGCTGATTGCCCTCGGCGGGGATGCGATAATCGAATTTATCGAAGGCGTAGAGCTGGCGATAGGGCGCAAATCCTTTTGTCAGGAGGACATTACGCAACCAGTCGCGTTCGATGTCGTTGCCCGAATAATGGAGATAGCGTACCCCGCGGGCTGTTAACAGAGGTGTCAGCTGTGTGAGCAAGGTGCTAAGTAACTTCTGGTAAGACTTGCTCTCCGTCCAACTGACACAAAAGCCGGCAATCCAAGCAGAGGGAGCATGGATTGTTTGCGAGAGGAGAAAGGCACGTAGAGAAGGCCCATTAAAGATGCCTAAGCCAGGATAATGTGAGAGAATGATGGAGAGTTCTTCCAACGTAAAGCGTTGATAGATATATTCAGAAGTTTGCAGCAATCGTATGACCTGTGGCACATCATCAAGTGTCAGTACGCGCACCTCTTCAAAGCTGCGTGGCATTGCTTCCTTGCCTCTCTAAGCATCAGGGCCTTTAACTTCACGGCGCAAGCGTGCGATATCGGGTTTGGGAGCGTTGCGCATACGATAGCCGGTCAGGCCATGAATGCGACGCAATTCAGCGATCAGTGCGTCGCTATTGACGCGAAATGGCGGCGTTGGGTTGGGGCCTGCGCCGAGACTATCCACCGCGGCATCATCGCCCAACAATAAGTTGATGCAGGTTGCTACGCCAGCTCCCATCGCATCCAGGCTATAGCCACCTTCTTGCACCATCACCAAACGCCCATTGCACAGCGATTGGGCCAGTTCAATGATAATGCCAGTCAGTTTGGCGAAACCAGAGGTAGAAAGGTTCATCTGCCCCAGGGGATCGTTCCAGTGAGCATCAAAGCCAGCCGAAACGAGGATAAGTTGCGGGTTAAAACGGTCGGCGGCATGGGCCATAACTTGTCTAAAGACGGGTTCATAGGTTTCAAAACCGGTGTTGGCCGGTAAAGGCACATTGATCGTTGTGCCGAGTCCGGCTCCCTCTCCGCGTTCACCGGAAAGGCCCGTGCCGGGATAGAATGGAGATTGGTGAACCGAGAAATAGAGCACACGCGGGTCGGTATAAAATATATCTTGTATGCCGTTGCCATGATGCACATCATAGTCGATAATCATGACACGTTCCAGGCCGTGCTGTTCCAGGGCATATTTCGCGGCAATGGCAACATTATTGAAGAGGCAAAAGCCCATGGCATCATCCGGCAAGGCATGATGACCAGGTGGTCGCACCAGACAGTAGGCATTGTCAACCTCGCCACGCATGAGCGCGTCGATAGCCGTCAGTGGCGCACCCGCAGCTTTGATAGCCGCCGCGTAGGATTGCGCGGAGATGTAGGTATCGGTGGCAAAGAAATAGGTGTCCCGACCACCCTGTTCCGCTTTCGTGGCCGCTTCCTCTGCCGCGTCTTGTATCTCTTGTATATAGTCACGATCATGCACCAGGGCCAGTTCATCTACGGAGGCGGCACGAGGCGGCATGACAACCAGCCCAGCGCGTTCCAGCCAGTTGAGGGCTTCGAGGACTTTCATCGCCATTTCCACGCGTTGTGGTCGCTCCGGGTGATTGGGCGGTGTTTTGTGCTCTAAGAATATTGGATCATAGATCAGTGCGGTTGTCATATAGTTGTACCTTTTGTCGGGAAACAAGGTATTGCGCCCTGGGGTCAGGGCGCAATACCTTGTTTATAGTGATGCCAAAGCTCTTTTTACCATGTCGGGAATGTCGAAGATGGTATCGGCGACAGGCACGTTGGCTGCCTGTAGTGCCGCGACCTTGCCCTGGGCGGTGCCGGTATTGCCAGAGATGATGGCTCCCGCATGGCCCATGCGTTTTCCTGCCGGAGCGGTGCGCCCGGAAACAAAGGCTACGACTGGCTTGCTCATCGTCTTGATAAACTCTGCGGCATCTTCTTCGTCGCTGCCACCAATTTCGCCGCACATAACGACTGCTTTGGTGCCTGGATCGGCCTCAAACAGTTTAAGGTAGTCCGCGAAGGTTGAGCCGATGATGGGGTCGCCACCAATACCAATACAGGTAGATTGACCAAGACCAGCCTCGGTGAGCAGTGCGACAACCTCGTAGGTGAGCGTGCCAGAGCGCGAGATAAAGCCCACGGGGCCAGGAGTGAAAATCTGGTAGGGTATGATGCCGATCTTACCCTGTCCTGGCGTACACATGCCGGGGCAGTTAGGACCGATCAAGAGTGCGCCGTGCTCATGGACCACCGGCATGGCGCGTGTCATATCAATGACGGGAATGCCTTCGGTAATACAAACGATCAGCTTGATACCAGCCGCGGCGGCTTCCATAATCGCATCGGCGGCACCGGGAGGTGGTACAAAGATACAGCTTGCCTCGGCATCAGTGGCGGCAACAGCCTCTGCCACCGTGTCAAAAACCGGTACACCTTCTACCGTGCTACCGCCTTTACCGGGGGTCATACCGCCGACGATGTTAGTGCCAGCGGCTTTCATGTTGCGTGTATGATATTGCCCTTCGCGACCGGTAATACCCTGCACGATCACGCGTGTCTTATTATCTAACAAAATACTCATCAGCGTTTCCTTTTATCCAATCGCGGCGACAATTTTCTGAGCCGCGTCGCGCATATCTTTACCCCAATCGAGTCCGGCATCTTTCAACAGAGCTTTGCCCTCTTCGGCCCCCGTACCTGACAGGCGTACAACAATGGGCATGCCTTTGGGCAGCTCGGCCTGGGCCATAATGACGCCCTTAGCGACCTCTTCGCCACGAGTAATACCACCAAAGATGTTGACGAGGATACCCTTAACCTGCGGGTCACGAGCTACAAAGGTCAGTGCTTTATACATCACTTCGGCCTTGGCACCACCACCAATATCAAGGAAGTTGGCGGGTTTGCCGCCCACACGAGCGACCATATCCAGCGTAGTCATGACCAGTCCTGCACCATTGCCAATAATACCGACGTTGCCATCAAGTTTGACATAGGTCAAGCTGGCCTGCCTGGCCTCGTATTCAAGCGGGTTGGATTCCTCGGACTCGGCCCAGGTGGCATACTCTTTTTGGCGGAACAAGCCGTTGTCGTCGATCAGTATCTTGGCGTCGGCGGCCTGGACTTGCCCATCTTTGGTGAGGACGAGAGGATTGATTTCAGCCAAGCTGGCATCGCTCTCAATGAAGGCTTTGGCCAGGGCGGCGAGGATAGCTCCGCCTTTGCCGATGACTTTGTGGGGTAGTCCTGCGCGTGCCAGGATGTCGCGTGCCTCGAAGGGGCGCAGGCCCCAATGCATATCGATGGGCTGCCTAATGATCTTCTCAGGGGTTTTCTCGGCGACTTCTTCGATATCAATGCCGCCTTCTTTCGAGACCATGACCACCGGGGCTTGTGATTTGCGGTCGAGGATGATACCGAGATAGTACTCTTCCTGAATGTCAATCTTGGAGACTACCAGAACTTTTTCGACTGTCAATCCTTTGATGTCCATGCCCAGTACTTTTGCGGCGGCGGCACGGGCCTCTTCCGGCGTATCGCCGAACTGGATACCACCGGCTTTACCACGTCCACCAACGTAAACCTGAGCTTTGATGACGACTGGCCCACGGAGATCGCGGGCAATTGCTTCGGCCTCTTCTGGCGTATGGGCTACACGTCCCGGTTGTATTGGGACGCCATAGCGTGCCAGAATATCTTTGGCCTGATATTCATGGATTTTCACAAAAATACCGCTCCTTAGTAGCATAATTTAGCAGCATACTTTACGCCATGACGGCGGGAAATAAGAGTTGCTTTCGTGTTTTAGCTAACTGAATTCATGCTAACACGCCCTCATGAGGGTGTCAAGAACACGAAGAATGTCCTCAAGAATCCCTCTGTTTTCAAAGGCGCAAAGAGCCAACCAGGGCGACCGCAAGGGGTCGCCCCGGCAATCATTCACAGACCCTGAGATTGTTGATGGTACAACTATGAAGATGCAAGAAAACTTGTTACAATAGAGATGGAGGGAACCTGCTCTCGAAAGGAGACGTTGTTTTTTATGGTAAAAAAACCACCATCTATGCCAATTTTAGCACCACATTATAGAGAGAAGCCACCAGCACCTGTCGCCACAAGCTTGCAAACAAGCAAAAGTCCGGCACGCCAACAATGGCTCTTGTTTAGTGTTTTACTGATAGTGGGTGTTATTATACTCAGTAGTGTTAGCTATGCCGCCTGGGGTTGGCTCAAAAATATCAAAATTCCTACTAATCCAACTTCCACTCCTATAGCAAGTCAGACATTCAATGTGCAAAGAACGGCAGATTATACTGGTCTGGAGTATACAGTTGTAAATATTCAATATGCAACCTCGTTTGCTGACGATGGCATTCATCCTGGGGCTGCGGTAGTGCGAGTGAATATGAACGTTGCCAATAAATCCTCTGCCCAAATCAGTGTCGTGTATTATGATGTTGCGCGTCTACTCGCTCCACATGTTAGTGCGTTGAAGCCTACGAATGTATCCTTGTCCGTGGGGCCAAAACCTGGAAAAAGTGAAACAGGGTGGATAGATTTTTCCGCGCCCGCGGGATTGCAACTCGCCACGTTGAAACTCCAACTAGGCTCTACTCAGCTTGGGGAGTACATGGTGACGATACCATTTACAGGTAAGTTCAATCCGACCGGCTATACGGATCGCACCTCGGCACAGAACCTCGATTTCAACTATTACTTTCCCTATAACAATCCTCATTTGCTCACGTATCACCTCGCAAGTGTGGATATTCGCGATTCGTATCAAGGAGCGCAGACAAAAGCTGGACAACAGTTTTACGTGTTAAACTTTCGTGTCAGTAATCCGAATGCAATAGCAGTCGCACCGGGCTTTGGCTACGACTACATACGACTCAGTTTTAATGGAGGGCCGATCCATCCACCCATGGATAACACGCTGCCTTACACCTTTAATGCAGGCGCGAAGTCGGTTGGTGGTCGCGTGGTCTTTACAGGGCCAGCAGGCATCAAATCATTTACCATTGACTTCCTGGTGCAGTATGGGAGCGGTGGAACCGAATATACAGTTTCGTTATAGGACTCTGTTAGCGCGAGAGAGATTGCCAGGGCGACCGCAAGGGATCGCCCTGGAAACCACCCCACATCGCTTACCTTCATGTCTACGGGGCGCGATAATGCACATTGTGTGTTTTTAGGCGGCTTTATCTAAGTTGAGGCTGCGCCTCACTTCGAGATAGCGCATAATCGCATCTCGACTCAGAATGCCGACCAGGCGACCATTTTGCACCACGGGTAGCTGATTGACATCGCGACCAGCCATTAAGGGAAGCACGTCGTTGAGGTTTTGTTCTGGTGAGACGACATGTAATTTCTCTAGCGGTATCATTACATGGCCGACGGGTGTCTGCGTCCATTCCTCACGCGGCACATGACGAATATCGCCGAGGGTAATCAAGCCAGCTAACAGGTCGCCTTGCATTACCATGGCTGAACGCAGCCCTTGCGGCAAAAAGAATTCGTCAATGAGCCTTTGCAGAGAAATGTTCGCGGGAACTGTAATTGGTGCTGCATTCATTACTCTGCCAACTGTCACGCCCTTAAACATCGATTGTAACGCTACCTGTGAGTTCGCGGATTGGGCTGCATTGAGGAGGAACCAACCAATAAAGCCAATCCAGACGCCGTCTAAAATGTTGCCTGTAAAAAACTGCCAGATACCCCAGAAGATGAAGAGATAAGCAATCACCTGACCGATAATGGTGGTGATGCGCGTGGCTTTGCGTAGGCTACCAGTGGCTTTCCAGATGATAGAGCGTAACACGCGTCCGCCATCCAAGGGGAAACCAGGAATCAGGTTGAAGATGCCTAACAGGATGTTAGAGATGGCGAGATAGCCGAGTATGCCTTCGAGTGGTGAGCCGTTGCGAATGGCTAATTGAAGCAAGTAGGCGATGATGCCAATCAACAAGCTCACAATGGGGCCAACGAAGGCCATTTGAAATTCTACGCCGGGACTGGTTGGTTCCTGCTCGATGTTAGAAACACCACCGAAGATGAAGAGGGTAATGCTATGTACCGATAGGCCACGCGCACGCGCAACCACTGAATGAGCCAACTCGTGCAGAAGTACGGAAACGAACAGCAGAATGGCCGCGATAAAACTAACAAGCCAATATATGCCAGGCGACCACCCTTTGTACAGGAGCGGAAACCAGCCGGTCGCCAGCGACCATGTAAGAAACACCAGGATAATAATCCAGCTAACATTGATATAAATGTCGATACCGGCAATTCTGCCGATGCGTAATGAGCCTGGCATATGAATGCTCCTTTCACCAACAAATTGACTATTACCCAAATTGATTAGACACAGGAATAGTATGTCGTGGATGAAAAGTATGCAAGCAGAACTGTTATTGCTGACCAGCTTTGCAGCTGCGTTTTATACTGGTTTACTTCTGTTCACATGAAGTTTGGACGGATTCCAAAAAATCTGCTATTGCCTCAATAAATTGCTGTGGTCTCATAATGAAAAATAAATGACCGCCCTGAAAGGTGAGCATTTTTGAGTCCTTTATCCCACTATGCATTGCTTGGGCCAGATGATAGGGAGCGATTTTGTCTTTCTTCCCGTGCAGGGTGAGCGTTGGCACATGTATCTCGTTGAGCCTGTCCATACCGTCATAGGCTCGTGTTGCCTCGAGCTGGCGGACGGCGGCATAATACGGATGCGGACCTCTAATCAGAGGTATTTTCAGCATGAGATTGACCTGGAGACGCGACCAGGTCATCGGAGTCCCTTTCAGGCTCTTCACGATCGTCGAAACGAGGATCAGGCTTTTGACCTGCTGGGGATGTTGGAGTGCGAGGGCCGCGGCAATGCGCCCTCCCATGGATGTGCCGAGAAGATGCGCTTGTGTGATGCCCAGCGCATGCAGCAATCCGGCAGTGTCGTCAGCCATCATTTCGATGGAGTAGGGGATATCCGGCTTGTCGGTCTGTCCCACGCCACGGTTATCGAACGCGACGACCTGATAGCTTTCCGCGAGTCGGGGAATAATTCCCCGATACAGGGTATGTCGCTGTTCAGCCCAGCGATCAGGACCACCGGCTCGCCCTGGCCATGGATCTCATAATACATCGTGATATCGTTGACTCTTACGGTTGGCATGTGCTCTTCCTCTTTTGCTCTATCTCATGTTTTTGTGCGTATTTTGCTTGAAATATCCCTTGTTGTCATGCATCTACCTTATTGACGTGTAGACTATGATCAGATAGCTGAACCTCTTCTCGAGGTTCAGAAACGAGACCGAATGACGACTATCCGCCCCACATTAGGCAGATTGGCGTGGCTTTTTTGGCTTCAACGTGACTTTTTTGATCACGGGGAAGCGTTGCGCCCGCTGTACGGTTGCCCCTTTGGCCCGCCTTAGCGATTTTCCACGAGGTCGGACGGGTGAGCAGGTGTTCCCAAGGTGCCAAGAATTTGGCGAGACTGCGTCGCACCTGTTGCGGAGTGGCTGGACGCGGCGAGCGTTCCCAGGGTCGAACGATGGGTTCAACTTTACGAAACCTTTCAAGTTTACTGAGACAACTCCTGTCAACGCCAGCATCGAAGCTACACAGGCGACCAGCGTGCGCCAGTAGATAGAGTAAGCCTTCAAACAGGATAACAAATCAACTACATAATCACAAGGGATATCCAATAAATGTCACGAGAACTGTATAGATAGATTTCCCCAAGTGGTAGAGATTGTGCTAAAATGGGCGTGTAGAACGTTGCCTTTGAAGAGGATAAGGTGGAAATGGCAAGTGTAAACTTCTATGACTCATTTGACTGTACGATGACAAATTTGGCATCGCTGGAGTGCGCGGGCAGGGGAGATGGCGTAGAGCGAGTGTGCTTGCTCCTCTGCTCGCCAGAGGAGGGGCCGAAGACGCGCCAATGGATCGCGAGAGGTCAGTTCATGGCTTGGGTGCGTGGATGTGCCACCGCTCCGCCATCACGCCCACGTCTCGGGGGAAGCTCGTGTAAGAAACGCTTGCGCTCCACCGCTACTTCAAAGAGCAAGCAGCCCAGCGGCGAGCATTCGTTTTGGAAGCGTGCCTCACGGGGAGCGCCAGTACCCCGGGCATCTCACCAGCAGAAGCAAGTATATTTTCTTCACTTTTACACAACAAGTTTCTTGAACCTGCACTAGGAGCTGGGCCCAGAGCTAGCATATTCCAGCGGGAATCACAGATACTTACTCGTCAGCGAATGCTTCGCGCCGAGCAGGCCTCGTGGTGTACCTTCGAAGATCACCGTGCCACCTTTATTGCCGCCTTCCGGGCCCATGTCAATGATCCAGTCGGCGTTGCGAATCACATCCATATGGTGCTCAATCACAATCACCGTGTTCCCGCCATCTACCAGCCGGTTCATGATGGTGAGCAAGTGACCAATATCCGAGAGGTGCAGCCCTGTCGTCGGCTCATCCATAACATAGATACTGCCCTGTTTGTGGAGTTCGCTGGCCAATTTAATCCGCTGGCATTCACCGCCAGAGAGGGTACTCATGGGCTGGCCGAGGGTCAGGTAATCAAGGCCCACATCGCTCAGAGCCTGGAGCTTGGGCAGCACTTCTTTGATCGTAAAAAACTGTAGTGCCTGGTAAACGGTCAAGTTCAAAACATCGGCAATGGATTTCCCATTCAAGGTGTAGGCCAATACCTCATCCTTAAAGCGTTTCCCGTCGCACACTTCGCAAGGAAGCTTGACCCTTGACCTTACAGCTTAAGGCGGCCTGGTTGAGCCGGGTACCCTTGCAGAGCGGACAGGGGCCGAGCTTCAAAAAAGGCTCGACCTTTTGCCGTATGCGAGACGAGAGCGTCTGGATGTCCCGCGCAACGAACTTGCGATTGAACTTGTACACCAGACCCTCATAGGTGTTGTACGCCAGACCCGTATGTTTGCGCGGTTCGCTGTAGAGAAGCAGGTCCAGTTCCTCTGTTGTATAATCGGCTATCTTCTTGTCGTTGTCGAAGAAGCCAGAACGCACATACAGATCGCTTTCCCAGCCGGCCAGTCCTGGGGCGATGACAGCTCCCTCGTTCAGCGATTTTGTTGTATCAATCAGCACTTCCGGGGGAATGCCGATCTTGCGGCCAAGCCCATTACACTCCAGACACATGCCCTGGGGATCGTTGAAGGAAAACGCATTTGCAGAGCCCACGTAGGGTTTACCGATCCGCGAAAAGAGCAGGCGCAACACAGACGCGATGTCAGTCA